>NZ_JBFUDR010000079.1:0-21908 GCF_056404615.1 Massilia sp. P2_C2
GGTTCGATTCCCTCCGCCTCCACCAGTATTCAAAACAAAAGCCCCGCCGGCGCAAGCCGGCGGGGCTTTTGTTTTGAATACCTCTCGTGCAGCCCGTGGAATTGAATCCTCGTCCGGCACGGACGAGGGGCGAGCGGGGATTTCGAGCCGCATGCGGCGAGCCCGCGAGCGGCCTGGAGCATGCAAGCGCCAGGCCTCCCGATTCGTCACTTATTGAATTCCAGGTGTTCAAACAACTTCCGACGGCAGCTGGAACCGGTAGCCGACGCCGGTCTCGGTGATCATGTACCGGGGCTGGGCCGGATTGTCCTCCAGTTTATGGCGCAGATGACCCATGTAGATCCGCAGGTAATGGGCATGGTCCGCCTGGTTCGGCCCCCAGACATTGCGCAACAGCTGGGGCGTCGTCATGACCTTGCCGGCGTTGGCGACGAGCACCGCCAGCAGGCGATGTTCCGTCGGCGTCAGCCGCACGGGCACGCCGCCCTTGGTGACACGCCGGTTCTGTATGTCCACGACCACGTCGCCAAAGCGCACCTTGCCGTCGCCGCCGGTGGCCGGACCGCGCTGGCGGCGCTGCGACGCGCGCACGCGCGCCAGCAGTTCGCCGACGCCGAACGGCTTGGTCAGGTAGTCGTCCGCCCCGTGGTCGAGGGCGCGGATCTTTTCTTCTTCGTTCACGCGTGCCGACAGCACGATGACCGGTACCGCGGACCACTTGCGCAGGTCCTCGATGAAATCGACACCGTCGCCGTCGGGCAGGCCGAGATCGAGGATGACCACGTCGGGCTTGCGCGTCCCGGCCTCCGTCAACCCGCGTTGCAAGGTCGCCGCCTCATGGACCTGCCACCCTTCCTGCTCCAGCGCGCCCCGCACGAAGCGGCGAATGTGAGGCTCGTCTTCCACGAGCAGGGCAATGCCCACAAAATCACTCATCCTGCTCCTCGTTTTCCAGCTCTTCATCCAGTAGCGGCATCTCCGGCGGTGTCCCCAGCGGAAGCGTGAACACGAAGCAAGCGCCCCCTTCCGGTCGGTTTGCCGCGTGGATCGTGCCGCCGTGCGCATTGACGATCGCCCGGCAGATCGCCAGGCCCAGGCCCACCCCGGGCTTGGCGGATTCGCGCTCGCCGCGCGTGAATTTCTCGAACACCGCCTCTTCCTGGCCGGACGGCAGGCCAGGACCGTCGTCCGTCACCGCGATGTCGAGCCACACGCCGCGTCGCTCGGCCGAGATGGCGACCGTACTGCCCGGCGGCGTATATTTCCCCGCATTTTCCAGCAGGTTGGACAACACTCGTTCGATCAACACGGCGTCGTACTGCACCAGCGGCAGGTCGACCGGCACGTGGGTCTCCACCGTGTGGCCGGCAAGCGCGGCACGGCTGGCCGCGAGTGCGCTGCCGATGACCTCCTCGACCGGTTGCCACTGGAGCCTGAGCTTGACGTCGCCGCTCTCGATGCGGGCCATGTCGAGCAAATTCGTCACCAGCATGCTCATGCGTACCATTTCCTCGCGCAGCGCGTCCGCCATGGTGCGCTGCGCCGGCGCCAGCGGCGGGGAGGAGCGCGCCAGCGATTCGGCCTGCGCCATCAGCGACGTGAGCGGCGTGCGCAGGTCGTGCGACAGCGCCGCGAGCAGCGAATTGCGCAGGCGCTCCGATTCGATCTTGACCAGCGCCTCCTGTGCGACCTCGATATAGTGCACCCTTTCCAGCGCGATCGCGGCCAGCGCCGCGAACGTATCGAGCTGCTGGCGTTGTTCCGGCGCCAGCAGCCAGTGCGGCTCCGTGGCCTCGATCGCCAGTACGCCCCGGGTGCGCATCGGCGCCACCAGCGGCATGTAGAAGACGGGGTTGCCCGGCAAGGTGTCGGTGCCCATGCCGGCGCTGGCGCCATGATCGAACGCCCACTGCGCAATGCCGGTGTCGAGCGCCGCGCTCGTCTCCTCGCCGTCTTCCCCAGCGGGGCACACGCGCCCGTCCGCGTCCGGCAGCAGCAGGATCGTGCGCGCGTTGAAGGTACGCCCGATGGCGTCGCGCGTCGCTTCCTGGATCTGCTCCGTCTGCAATACGCCGGACAGCGCCCGTGCGAATTCGTACAACGCGCGGGTCCTGCTCTCGCGCCGGGCGGCGACGTGTGCCTGGAAACGCAGGCCGGCCGTGAGATGCCCGGTGATCAGGCCGACCGCCAGCATCACGCCGAACGTCACCAGGTACTGGAGATCCGATATCGCGAACGTGAAGCGCGGCGGCACGAAGAAGAAGTCGAAGCACGCCACGCTGACACAGGTTGCCGTGACCGATGGTCCACGGCCGAAACGCACCGCCACCAGCAGCACGACCAGCAGGAACAGCATGGCGATGTTGGCCAGATCCAGCCAGGCGATGGTCGGCGTGGCCGCCAGCGCCATGCCCAGACTGGACAGGATCGCCACGCCGTGCGCCACGATGGCCGTCCGGGCAGGCACGTCGGGGACTACACGAGGCACTGGCCCCGCAACGTCGGCCTCCGTTTCGTGCGGCGCGGCGACTTCGAGCAATTCGATGTCGGGCGCCAGGCGTGCGATGCGCCGGCCGCACGGCACACGCCACGGCCGTCCGGCTCGCCCGCGCCCGAGCGCGATCCGCGAGAGGTTATGGCTGCGCGCGTAGTCGATGACCGCAACCTCGATGCTGTCGCCCGACAGCACCGCGGTGGCCGCGCCGAGATCGCGTGCCAGCTTGAGCGCTTGCAGGATCCGCTCGCGCGGGCCGGTACCAAGACGCTGCAGCGTCGGCGTCTCGACGTAGACCGCGTGCCACTCTGCGCCAAGCTGGGCCGCCAGACGCGCCGCGCTGCGCACCACGACCTCCGCGCCGGAGCCGGGGCCGACACAGGCCAGCAGTGCGGTGCCCGTCCGCCAGACCGTATCGATCGATTTTTCGACACGGTAGGCGCGCACGTCGTCCCCGATGCGTTCGGCGGTCCGGCGTAGCGCCAGTTCGCGCAGCGCGATGAGGTTCCCCTTGCGGAAGAAATTCCGGCCGGCCCGCTCGGCCTGGGCTGGCTGATACACCTTGCCGAGCTTGAGCCGGGCCAGCAGCTCGTCCGCCGGCAGGTCGACCAACACAACTTCGTCGGCGCCGTCGAACACGGAGTCCGGCACCGTCTCCCCGACGCGTACGCCGGTGATTCCGCCCACCACGTCGTTCAGGCTCTCGAGGTGCTGCACGTTCACCGTGGTGAACACGTCGATGCCGGCGGCCAGCAGTTCTTCGACGTCCTGCCAGCGCTTGGGGTGGCGTGAACCGGCGACGTTCGAGTGCGCCAGTTCGTCGACCAGGATGAGTTGCGGACGTCGTTCGAGCGCGGTGTCGATGTCGAATTCGGTGAGCTGCCTGCCGTGGTAGTCGATGCGCTTGCGCGGCAGGACGGCCAGCCCTTCCAGCAAGGCTTCCGTCTCGGCGCGCCCGTGCGTCTCGACGATGCCGATCAACACGTCACGGGTGGCGGCAAGCTGGCGCGCCGCGGACAGCATCGAATACGTTTTACCGACCCCGGCCGACGCGCCGAAAAAGATGCGCAGCCGGCCGCGCGCCGCCCGGCGCTCCTGTTCCTGCACCTGGGCCAGCAGCGCATCCGGATCGCGCCGTGATTCGTCGCCGGGAAAGTTCATGCTACTGCCTCATTGCGCGCGCGGCGCCTTGCCGTCCAGGGCCAGGTTCAACGCCAGCACGTTCACGCGCGCCTCGCCCAGGAACCCCAGCGCCGGATCGTTTCGATACCGCTCGATGAGCGCGCGCACCTGCTGTTCCGGCACCTTGCGTGCCGCGGCGATACGGGGCGCCTGGTATGCGGCGGCCGCCAGGCTGATCTCCGGGTCGACGCCGCTGGCGGACGCGGTGACGAGGTCGACGGGGATCGGCGCCCGGTTGCCGGGATCGGCCGCCTTCAGCGCGGCAATGCGCTCCTTGACGGCGTCCAGCAGCGCGGGATTGGTCGCTCCCTGGTTGGAGCCGCCAGAGCCGGCGGCGTTGTACGGCATCGGTGCGGTCGCCGAAGGCCGGCCCCAGAAATAGCCGGGCTGCGCGAACGGCTGGCCGATCAGGCTGGAGCCGACGCTCTTGCCGTCGACTTCGATCAGGCTGCCGTCCACCTGGTGGGCAAAGGCCACGCGGCCGATGCCGGTGACGGCGGCGGGGTACAGGACGCCGCACAGCAGGGTCAGGGCGCCGAACACGACCAGTGCGGGACGAAGGGTGGATGCCATGGGATGCTCCTTGTTCAGACGAGGTTGAGCGACGCCAGCAGCAGGTCGATCAGCTTGATGCCGATGAACGGCAGGATGATACCGCCGATACCGTAGATCAGCAGGTTACGGCGCAGCAGGGCCGTCGCGCCGATCGCGCGGTAGCGTACGCCACGCAGGGCCAGCGGGATCAGGAACACGATGATCAGCGCATTGAAGATCAGTGCCGACATGATCGCCGAGGCCGGACTCGACAGGTGCATGACGTCGAGCGCTTTCAGCTGCGGATAGGTGCCGACGAAGGCGGCCGGGATGATCGCAAAATACTTGGCCACGTCGTTGGCGATCGAGAACGTCGTCAGCGATCCCCGCGTCATCAGCATCTGCTTGCCGATCTCGACGATTTCCAGCAGCTTGGTCGGGTTCGAGTCGAGGTCGACCATGTTGCCGGCCTCCTTGGCAGCCTGCGTACCCGAGTTCATCGCCACCGCCACGTCGGCCTGGGCCAGCGCCGGCGCATCGTTGGTGCCGTCGCCGGTCATCGCCACCAGGCGGCCTTCCGACTGGTATTGCCGGATCAATTTGAGCTTGTCCTCTGGCGTGGCTTCGGCCAGGAAGTCGTCGACGCCCGCTTCGGCGGCGATCGCGGCCGCCGTCAGCGTGTTGTCGCCAGTGATCATCACGGTCTTGATGCCCATGCGGCGCAGCTCCGCGAAACGCTCCCGGATACCCCCCTTGACGATGTCCTTCAACTCGACCACGCCCATCACGCGGGATCCGTCGACCACGACCAGCGGGGTGCTGCCACGGCGCGCGGCGTCTTCGACCGTGCGCACGACTTCGGGCGGGAACGGCATGCCGAGCGCCTCGACGTGGCGGCGCACCGCATCGGCCGCGCCCTTGCGGATCTGGCGTTCGCCGCAATCGACGCCGCTCATCCGGGTGTTCGCGGAAAACGGCAGGAAGACGGCGTGCAGGCTCTCCAGCGCGCGTTCGCGGATATTGAAGCGCTGCTTGGCCAGCACCACGATGCTGCGGCCTTCCGGCGTCTCGTCGGCCAGCGAGGCCAGTTGCGCCACGTCGGCCAGCTCGCGCTCCGTCACGCCCGGCGCCGGCAGGAAGGCGGCCGCCTGGCGGTTGCCGAGCGTGATGGTGCCGGTCTTGTCGAGCAGGAGCACGTCGACGTCGMCGGCGGCTTCCACCGCACGGCCCGAGGTGGCGATCACGTTCGCGCGCATCATGCGGCTCATGCCGGCCACGCCGATAGCCGAGAGCAGGCCGCCGATGGTGGTCGGGATCAGGCATACGAGCAACGCGATCAGCACGGTGATCGTGACCGGCGTGCCGGCCTTGGCGACCTCCACCGAGTACAGGGAGAACGGCAGCAGGGTCACCGTGACGACGAGGAACACGATCGTCAGCGCCACCAGCAGGATCGTCAGGGCGATCTCGTTGGGCGTCTTCTTGCGCTTGGCGCCTTCCACCATCGCGATCATGCGGTCGAGGAAAGTCTCGCCGGGGTTTGCCGTCACCTTCACGACCAGCCAGTCGGACAGCACGCGCGTGCCGCCGGTGACGGCCGAGAAATCGCCGCCCGATTCGCGGATCACCGGCGCCGATTCGCCCGTGATCGCGCTCTCGTCCACCGAGGCGACACCTTCGATCACCTCGCCGTCGATCGGCACCACGTCGCCCGCTTCGATCAGAATGTGATTACCCTTGCGCAGGTCGGTGGCGGGACAAGGTAGCCACGTCGTGCCGTGCTTCGGCACGGCCAGCTTCTTGGCGGTCACGGCCTCCTTCAGACCGCGCAGCGAGGCCGCCTGCGCCTTGCTGCGCCCTTCGGCCAGCGCTTCCGCGAAGTTGGCGAACAGCACCGTGAACCACAGCCAGACGGCGCAGGCGAGGATGAAGCCGGCCGGGGCCTCGCCGGTGCCGAACAGCGCCTGCACGTACAGCAGCGTCGTGATGATGCTGCCGACGTACACGACGAACATGACTGGACTGCGCAGCTGCGTGCGCACACCCAGTTTCTTGAAGGCGTCGACCAGCGCCGGGGCGACCAGGCCCGTGTCGAACATGGTCAGGCGCTTCCCGGCTGCCGCATCGGATGGCGCGGCCACGGGCGCCGTCATCGGGGAATTGAGTTGGGACATGGCGACTCCAGGTTATTTGGCAAACAGCTGCAGGTGTTCGACGACGGGGCCGAGGGCGAGCGCCGGCACGTAGTTCAGCACGCCGACCAGCACGACCACGCCGACCAGCAGGCCCACGAACATCGGGCCGTGCGTGGGCATGGTGCYGGCCGTCGTCTGCAGGCGCTGCTTGGCCGCGAGCGAGCCGGCGATCGCCAGCACGGGCACGATCATGGCGAAGCGTCCGAACCACATCGCGATCGCCAGCAGCCAGTTGTAGAACGGGGTGTTGGCGGACAGCCCGGCGAACGCACTGCCGTTGTTGTTCGCGGCCGAGCTGAACGCGTACAGGATCTCGGAGAAGCCGTGCGCGCCGGGGTTGGCGACGCCGGCCTTGCCGGCCGCCGTCAACACGGCGATCGCGGTGCCGGCCAGCACCAGCACGGGCGTGACGAGGATGGCGACGGACGTCATCTTCATCTCGTAGGCCTGGATCTTCTTGCCCAGGTATTCCGGCGTGCGGCCGATCATCAGGCCGGCAATGAAGACGGCCATGATCGCAAAGATCAGCATGCCGTACAGGCCGGAGCCRACGCCGCCGAAGACCACCTCGCCGAACTGGATGAGCATGAGGGGCACGGCGCCGCCCAGCGGCGTGAACGAGTCGTGCATCGCATTGACCGCGCCGCACGACGCGGCCGTGGTGATGGCGGCGAACAGGGCCGAGGCGTCGATGCCGAAACGGGTTTCCTTGCCCTCCATGTTGCCGCCCGCCTGCAGGCTGCTGGCCTGCTGGTCGACGCCCAGCGCGGCGAGCGCCGGATGGGCCTGGTGCTCGGCCACGATCACGCTGCCCGCCATCACGATGAACATCACCGTCATGGCGGCCAGGATGGCCCAGCCCTGGCGCCGGTCGCCGACGAGGCGGCCGAACGCGAAGCACAGGCCGGCCGGGATCAGGAAGATCGACACCATCTGAAACAAGTTGGACAGCGCCGTCGGATTTTCGTACGGGTGCGCGGAGTTGGCGTTGAAGAAGCCGCCGCCGTTGGTGCCCAGCATCTTGATGGCTTCCTGCGACGCCACCGGCCCCATCGCAATCGTCTGGGTGGTGGTCGTCAGGGTCTCGGTGACGGGCTGGCCCTTCGCGTCCAGCACGGGCTGGCCGTCGGCGCCCGTCTTCGGCTGCGTGTACGTGAGCGGCTCGAGCAACTGGACCTGCTGGTAGCTCGAGAAATTCTGGATCACGCCCTGGCCCATCAGGAACACGGAGAACACCAGCGACAGCGGCAGCAGCACGTACAGGGTGCTGCGGGTGATGTCGACCCAGAAGTTGCCGATGGAACGCGCCGACTTCGACGAGAAGCCGCGGATCAGCGCGAACACGACGGCCATGCCGGTGGCGGCCGAGAAGAAGTTCTGGCAGGTCAGCGCCAGCATCTGCGTGAGATAGCTCATCGCCTGCTCGCCGCTGTAGCCCTGCCAGTTGGTATTGCTGACGAAGCTGACGGCTGTGTTGAACGCCGAATCCGGGCTGACGTTGGCGATGCCCTGGGGATTCAAGGGCAGCCAGGCCTGCACCCGCTGCAACAGATAGACGACCAGCGTGCCAAGCGCATTGAATGCCAGCAGGGCCAGGGCATAGGCCTTCCAGTCCATGCCCGTGCCCACGTCCACGCCAGCCACGCGGTAGAGAAAGGCTTCGGCCCGGTGCAGCCAGCCGAAACCGCGCACGCGGCCGCCGTCGGCCACACGGGCCAGCAGGATCCCGAGCGGCCACGACGCGGCCAGCAGGATCACGAAAAACAGCGCCGGTAGCGCCAGCGAATGCATGTCCATCACAGGTCCTCCGCACAGAACATGGCGTACAGCAGGTACACCAGCAAGGCGCCGGATGCGAGCGCGCCAATCAGGTAGAACAGTGTCATTTGCGTTCTCCCAGTCTGGCGCAGCCGTTCGTCATGCCCCAGATCAGGGCGGCGAACAGGACGATCGCGCCGATGAAGACGATATCCATGGTGACCTCGTTAGTCAGGTTAATCAGAGAGGCCTGGCGCCGCCGGTGGCAAGCGCCGGGAAAACGGCGAAGGCGGTCCGGTAGACCTCCTCATGCAGCGCCACCGTCTCGGCGGCGCCGGAACTGCTGTCGATATCGCTGGCGCAGCGGCCGGGGATGTCGGCACCCCATCGCAGCGCCGGCAGATGCAGGATGGTGGCCGCCATGCCGGCCGACATCACCTGAGCCGCATAGGCGCGCATGGCGCACGATTCCCCGGACGCCGGATCGTGCTCGCCGCCCACCGCAACGAACAGCACACGCAGGCCGGGATTGAACATGCGGGCACTGTTGAGCCGGGCGATCAGCTCGTAGCGGGCGTCGACATCGGTGTGTTCAGGAGTCAGCGGCACCAGCGCGACGTGCGCCGCGATCAGCGCGCAGCGGCATTCGAGACCGTTGCCGCCGTCCGTGTCGACGACGATGGCGACGTCGTCGTAGCGCGCCTGGAGCCGTTCCAGCTGCTCGGAGAATCCGCTCCCGCGCACGGCGCGGGTGGCCACGACGGGGCGCAGGCGTGAACGGGCGCGTTCGGCGCCCCAGCGTGCGCAGGCCTGCCGACGGCTGGCGTCCAGCAGCAGCATCTTGCGGCCAGTGCGCCCGTGCAGCACGGCCATGTTTTCGGCCACGAGGGCGCCGATGTCGGCCGGCGCGCAGTTGGCGACCGTGACGATCATGACTGCGGCGTTCCGGTTGAACGGCCGTCCGTTTTGGGCATTGCGGCGTGCATATCGTGCTCCTTGCTGTCGAATCTTGATGCAGGGAGTGTAGATACGGGGACGTAAAGATTTTCTAAAAAGATGTCGGGCGCGGATAAACGGTTTATATACGGGGACACCAGGCCGTATCTTTTTACAAAATCTTTATATGCCTCCCGCTACGATATCTCCCTCGCATACCGTCTGGAGAGCTTGGTTGGATACGCAGCAGAAAAACAGGAACATGGCCGGCCTCGCGCTGGCCGCCATCGGCATCGTGTACGGCGACATCGGCACCAGTCCGCTGTACACGCTCAAGACCATCTTCGACCCCGCGCATGGGCTGGCGCTCACGCCGGCCAACCTGATCGGCGTCGTGTCGCTGATCTTCTGGGGCCTGACAAYCATCGTCTCCTTCAAATACGTGGCGCTGGTCCTGCGCGCGGACAACCGCGGCGAAGGCGGCATCATGGCGCTGCTGGCGCTCGTGCTGGCCGCCATCGGCGACCGCAAACGCCTGCATATCGTGCTGCTCCTGATCGGAGTGTTCGGCGCTGCATTGTTCTACGGCGACAGCGTGATCACGCCGGCGATTTCGGTCCTGTCGGCGGTCGAGGGCCTGGAGGTCGCCACCCCGGCGCTGCAGCCGTATGTCGTGCCGCTGACGATCGTCGTTCTGGTATGCCTGTATGCGGCCCAGCGTCATGGCACGGCCGGCATCGGCCGCTGGTTCGGCCCGATCATGCTGCTGTGGTTTGCGGCGCTGGCGGCAATGGGCCTCGTGAATATCGCCCACAGCCCCGGCATCCTGGTCGCGCTCAACCCGTGGCATGCGGTACGCTTCTTCATCGACAATCGCGGCCTCGGATTCCTTGCACTTGGCGCGATCGTGCTGGCCTTCACCGGCGCCGAGGCACTGTATGCTGACATGGGCCACTTCGGCAGGAGGCCCATCCGGCTCGCCTGGTTCGCCGTGGCCTTCCCTGCCCTGGCCCTGAACTATCTCGGCCAGGGTGGCCTGCTGCTGGCGCGGCCTGAAGCCATCGACAACCCGTTCTACCAGCAACTGGGCAACTGGAGCGTCTATCCGCTGGTCGTGCTGTCGACCATTGCGACCGTGATCGCCTCGCAGGCGACGATTTCCGGCACCTTCTCGATGACCAAGGAGGCGATCGCGCTGGGGTTCCTGCCGCGCATGCGCGTCGTGCACACGTCCGAACGCGAGATCGGACAGATTTATATCCCGTCGGTGAACTGGCTGCAGCTGATCGCGGTGCTGCTGGCCGTGATCGGCTTCGGCTCATCCGAACAGCTGGCCTCGGCCTACGGCATCGCCGTGACCGCGACGATGCTGGCGACCACCATCCTCACCTACTTTGTGATCCGCTACCGCTGGCGCCTGAACCTGCTGCTGTGCATTGGGGCGACCGGCTTCTTCCTGGCGATCGACGTCGCCTTCTTCTCGGCAAACGTGCTCAAGATCCTGCACGGCGGCTGGTTCCCCCTGCTTCTCGGGACACTGCTGTTCACCCTGATGCTCACTTGGCGCCGGGGCCGCCAGCTGGTATTCGACAATCTGCACAAGCATGCGATCCCGCTCGGTGCCTTCCTCGAGTCCGTGTTCATCGCGCCACCCCTGCGTGTCGCGGGCACGGCGATCTTCCTGCGCGGCGAGAGCGATGGCGTGCCGCACGCGATGCTGCACAACCTGTCGCACAACAAGGTCATGCACGAACGAATCGTCTTTCTCACCGTACACATCATCGACGAGCCGCACGCCGAGCAAGAAAAACAGGTGCGCGTCACGTCGCTCGGACACGGTTGCTACCAGGTCGACGTCACGTTCGGGTTCAAGGACGAGCCGGACATTCCCGCCATGCTCGCCCTCTGCTCGGAGCACGGGCTGCCGTTCGACATGATGCAGACTTCGTTCTTCATCGCACGGCAAACCGTGATCTCGACACCAGGCGCGGGCATGGCACCATGGCTTGAGCACCTGTTTGTCGCAATGCAGCGCAACGCACGAGATGCGGCCGACTACTACCAGATTCCGACCAACCGGGTGATTGAAGTGGGGACGCAAGTGGAAATCTAGGCGGGGCGGTGTGCAGTCGTCAACCTGGAGAATATCCTGCGCCTGCCGGGTCGCTGGACGCGCAGGTCCACGGTCGCGAACCGGTCGTCGGTGCCGATGGAATACAAGGAGTTCGACGGGGCCAGGCGCGTGCGTCCATCACAGCATCGAGTTCAACACAAGCCCGTGGCGAGCCGACTCTCCCCGTGCTGCCGCCGGTGCGATCGGCGCTGGCCGCGATCGCCAGACCTCGCGGTGGCGCCCGTCCGCGAGGACCTGCGCCCGACCATGCCGCAGCTCGCGCCGACGATTCCAAGGTGTGCGATACCGTATCCGTCGCCCGGCTCGAAAGTGGTAATCGGATAGTTTTTTGCCAATGCGCAAGCGTATGATCCCTGACAGAACGCCGCACTTCGGTGTCGCCGCAAGAGAGATGAACATGAACGCGATCATCATCGCGATAGCCCTGGCTGCCTTCTCACTCTCGGTAGCCGCGAAAGGCGGCCACGTATGAAGTGCACTCTCCTGCTCCGTCAACGCATGACCAGGTCCCGGCCGGCGCGAGCGCGGGGTGTGGGGTGAAATGTACAGCTTCAGTCAACATTGGAGAGGGACGTGCTCGCGACATGGCGGGGTGGCGGCATGGCTTTAATTTTTAAGTGGATTTTTCGCAGAAGAAATCATTTCGTATTTACTCAACGAGGACTGCTATGCCGACAATTCTCAACCTTGGTGCCGGATCACTAAATCCACTGAAAAAAAGTGAATTAATTAATATCGATGAGTTTCGCGGGTGGGACATTGTCAATCTAGACATTTATAATCAGGTTGTAAAATATAGCCCAGACCGCTCGACAATCCCTCACTCCGGGGCTGATATTAGATACTCAGATGTCGAACGACAGATAGATTTTGCAAACGAAACGATAGACATTGTTTTAGCGATTAGCCCCTATAAATATTCCGTTCTTAATCAGGAGGTATATCGGGTTTTAAAAAAAAGTGGCGTTGCAGTTATTCTTGGCAGCCAACGCAATAAGTACGTAACCAAGCTTGCATCGTTTTGCTCAGCGGGAATCGAACCCCACTTTTTCGACTTATTCGAGGTCATACAGGCAAACGATCTGGCGCTTAAGTGCATAAAATTTGTTGCAGAAAGAGGATCGCGGAATACCTCAGGTGAAAACTCCACGAAGCTAGACTTTTTTGGCATTTATCGCAAGAAATAGCAGCAGAGGGTATATATCCAGCACCGGCTCTTTACTCAGTCAGCAAAGGCTGTTGCGAAAGTAAGGTCGATGGACGGTTTTCGCCGCTTCTGTCGGTTGCCTGACGTAAGTGGAAATTTTCAAATCTTGTTGGCGCACGGCTTGACTATAAAGAGAAAATGAATTGTCTGTAGACRCCGCCTCCACCAGTATTCAAAGCGGGATGAATCCGCGTCCGGCACGGACGAGGGGGCGAGCCGTATGCGGCGAGCGGGGAATTCGAGTCGCGTAGCGACGCCCCCCCCGCGAACGCCCTTGCGCTTGCAAGCGCAAKGGCTCTTCGATTCGCCTGATTAAGGAAAACCGCGCAGCGGTCTTCTGCCTTTCACTCCCGACTACGGCCTGGCAACGAACAGTCCAACTTCAGCGACAACCGTATTGTAGGCGTCGCCATTATTGGATGTGACGTTGAGCCGGTAGTAGCGATAGGCGCCCGGCGTCGGGACCGGGTAGCTGTTCACCTGCAAGCGATTGGCGAACACCTGGCCGCTTTGCGTATCGAGCGTCGTCCAGGTGACACCGTCGTTGGAGCCCTGGAATTGCCAGTCCTTCGGATCGCGCGAGGCGATGTCGGCGCTGACGACCGTGTAGCGCTGGACCGTCTCCGTGTGGCCCAGGTCATACTGCACCCAGCCCATCACGCCACTGTAGAACCAGTACGACCCGGGGTTCTGGTCGAAGGCGTTGGTGGCGTTGACCCGGTTGTTCGCACTGTCGTTGGCGGTGCCGCCGGTAGCGACGTTCACCATCGGATGCACCGGCGTGGCGCTGTCCTCGGCAGAGTTGGCGCTCGTGCCGGCGGAATTGGTCGCCGTGACGGTGTAGTAATAGGTCGTGCCATTGGTCACCGACGTGTCCGTGTAGCTGCCGCCCGTGACGTTCGACGCGATGGTCGTGTACGGACCGCCGCTGGTCGTGGCGCGCTGGACCGCGTAGCTGGTGGCACCGAAGGACTGCTGCCAGCGCAGCGGGACAACGCCATCGCCAGGCTCGGCCAGCAGCGTGGCGGGCGCGGCGGGGATGACGGTCGGCGCACCACCGTCGCCGCCGGTGATCTGGACGTTGCTGAAGGTGGAGGTATTCAGCGTGCCGTTGGCGTGCGAGCAGACCATCAGGCCGACATAGATCGTGTCGGGCAGCGGGCCGTCGATGCGGCCGACGTCGGTGGCGGCCCAGTTGGTGCCGTCCGGAGAAACGTAACCGGTGATCATGTTGCCGATGCGTTCGAGCTTCACCCAGTACGAAGGTACGGTATTCGCGATGGGAAAGCCCTTGTTGCCATAGTTCGTGGCGCCGTAGACCGTGAGGTTCGGCATGTTCTGCTCGGCCTTGAGCTCCCTGGTGATGACCATCGTGGCGCGCGGAGCGCCCTGGGCAAGGCTGGTGCRCATCATCACGCCCGCCTTTGCGTAAATGCTGGTGTTCGAGATCGACTCGACTTTCGCGATGATGGCGCCGTCGCCGGTGAGCGCCTTGTAGGTGAAGTGTTCGCTGTCGGCCGTAGCCCAGCTGTCGGCACCCGCACCCACCACGGTCCAGATGCCATTGGCGTACGAGGACGATCCGGCCGGGGTGGCGCCCCCGATCTCGGCTTCGGAAAAGCCCGAGGTGATCGAGGCGGTCGTGGGAATGGACAGCACCGGCGCGGGTGTCGCCGTGGAGGTGTCGACGTCCTTCAGGAACATGAAGCTGGTGCTGTCCACCGGCATCCATTGGCGTCGTTGCGCGATGAAGGGTGCCTGCATGCCCTTGCGGACGACGTAGGCGCCATGGATCTGATTGAGCACCAGGTTACCGCCTCCCCACCCGCGGTTGGTATAGTCGGCGGTGTAGTAAGCATCGGTGGTGCCGAACGGGAGGAAAGGCGTGGGCGCGAGCTCGTTGACCCGCGCGAAATATTCACCCTCCGCCAGCAGGCGGTTGTCGAGATCGGAATAGACGTCGATACCCTGCTTCCACAGGGCCTCGGCGAGCATGACCAGCGATTTGAGCTGCCCATGGGCGTGTCCCTGGTCGCGCAGGGAGTCGCCGAGCATGCCGATGTCGTTGGAACTGCGCAGTCCGATGTGCGCGAGCGTCCGGGTCTGGTAGACGACCCTGTTCAGCAACTCGGTGTCGTCGTTGAAGATGGCCATCAAGCCGAGGGCATTCAGGGCCAGCGCGCCTTTGTTGGCGGCTCCAAACATGTTCTCGCCATACGGATTCGATGCCGGCAACAGGACATTGGTGAAATAGGCCTTTACCTTGGCCGTGTCGTCGTCCGTCCAGCCCGGCCATGTGCCGCGCAGGATATCCGCCCCGCCCACGAACGCGTAAGCGTAGTCGCCCAGGTCGAGCATCGACTCGCCCCCCGAGAACGCAGTCTGGGTCGTGGCCCACGCCATCAGGATGTCGTGCGCCTTCTGTGCGTAGGCAGGGTTCTGGGTGAAATACCACATCCGCGCGAGATTCCAGATCGCGGTCATGTCGTTGCGCCATGGCCAGAGATTCACGTCGGGGGCGCGGCTCACCGTTGCATACGGGCCCGCCATGCCATAGGTGAGCTTGGCCTTGCCATCGTTTGCCAACTGGTCGTACGCGGACTTCCATGGCTGCTTGCCCTGGTCGACGTACGACTTGAGCGTCGCGAGATCCGAGGCGGTAAGCGGCGTGCCGGGATGCGTGAAACCGCTGACCTGYGCAGCGCTGTAACCCGGGAGCAGGGCTGCGCTCAGCGAGAGCATTGCAGCAGCAAGACCGGTTCGACCAAACATTTTGGAACTATTTTTCATCGGTACCCTTCATGAATAAACATCACTCACCGGCGTGCGGATCGTTGCTTCTTCGATAACAACATCAGCAGTACGATAGCGCACGCCAGAACCGTCACGTTCAAGGGCGTTCCGGGCGCCCCGGTCGCCTTGCCCGCAGCCTCGCAACGATGCGAAGTATTTGTTCGAGCATCGAACTATTAAATTATGGCAGCCATATTGCCATACGGCAATATATTTCGTATTTATGCCGGTTTGGCTGCTCCAATGCGGGCAACAATAGAGGTATCAATGGCAGCGGATTATTGTTTCCAACCAGGCGGCATCAGAAGATAGGGGTATAACGCAGTACCAGGAAACAGAAAGCCTTGGGCCGGCCGAGAGATGGCGGTTGCGATCGAGTAGGGAGCGGAGTTACCCCCGCCGCCCTCTCACACCACCGTACGTGCGGTTCCGCATACGGCGGTTCATTCAACAAACTGGAAACGCTGCCGGGTGTCCAGCAGCGAAACCAACCCAAACGCATCAAAATAACTCTTCGGGTACGCGGCGTTCATATGGCTCGCGCCGGCGTTCCACCACGGGCCCCGGCCATTGCTCGCCGACTTCCACGCGCGCGTCCCATCAAGCCCTCTCGCTTGCATCTTTCTGTTACGGGTGGCCGGCCGCTTCCATTGCCGCCATAACAGGCAGCGTAGCTTGCGCCGCACCCATCCGTCCAAGTCCTGTAATGCACCTTTTACCTCGGTCAGCCGGAAGTACGACATCCAGCCGCGTAGCGCCGGGTTGAGTTCGTTGATCGTCACGGCGAGATTGCGCGAGGCATTCCCGACGACGATTTCACGTACCCGGTCCTTCAATCGCTTCAGGCTTCCCTCCGCGATTTTCAGGCGCGCCCGCTTGTGCCACGTGAAGCTGTAGCCGAGGAACTTCCTGTCCCAAGGCCGCGCCACGGCGCTTTTCTCCCGATTCACCCGGAGCTTGAGCCTGCGCTCCAGATAGTCGGTGATTACGGCCATGGCGCGCCGCCCCGCCGTCTCGCTCCGGACGTAGATGTTGCAGTCGTCGGCGTAGCGGCAAAACTTGTGCCCCCTGCGCTCCAGTTCACGGTCAAGATCGGTCAGAAGAATGTTCGACAGCAACGGCGACAACGGACCGCCCTGCGGCGTCCCTTCCGTCCTCGCGCTGACGATTCCATCCGCCATCACGCCCGCTTCGAGGTAGCGCCGGATCAGTTTTAGAACCCGCTCGTCCTTGACCTTGCGTGCGACACGCGACATCAGGATGTCGTGGTTCACCCGGTCGAAGAACTTCTCCAGATCGAGGTCGACCACCCAGCGGCGGCCTTCCCTGAGATAGTTTTGCGCTTGCCGTACCGCTTGCCATGCGTTGCGGCCGGGGCGAAACCCATAACTATGTTCGGAGAATCCGGTTTCAAATTCCGGTTGCAGGACTTGCAGCAGCGCCTGCTGGATCAGACGGTCCAGCACTGTGGGGATGCCAAGCAGTCGTACTCCGCCGTTCGGCTTCGGTATTTCCACCTTGCGCACCGCCCCTGGCATGTACTCACCCGCCAGCAGAGCCGCCCTGACAGCTGGCCAGTGCTGTTGCAGCCATGCCTTGAAGTCGGCAACGGTCAGTCCATCGACTCCCGCCGCTCCCTTGTTCCGCACGACCCGCTCATACGCTCGCCAGAGGTTGTTACGTTCGACCACGGCGTCCATCTGCCGAAGTCCTTCCGCTTTCGTTTGCCCATCCGCCGCCGTGCCCGCCTCGGCTCCGGACACGCCCGTCGACGACATCCGGCCGTCTCTCTCCATGTCTGGCGCGGTTGCCCGCCTTGTCGCGTCAATGGCTCGCATCGAGGTCGAATGTCCTAATCGCGTTGTTGAATGTTCAGGCCTTCGGCCGGGCTCTCCGGACTCCTCGCCCTTGTCCCGACCTACTATGCCCTCTGCTGACTTCTGCATGCGCATCCCGGCACCTCGCGATGTCGGTAGCACAATGGCACGCATGCAGATCTCCCCGGGTATTGCGCACCCACCTTCCCGCTTATGCCTGTCGGATCTACGCCGCAGCCTTCCGGACAAGTATTGGGCTTTGGTGATAAGGGCCACCTCACCCGGCTGCGTCGCCTCGTATCCGCTTCCTGTTCGTCAGGCCAGCGTTTTGCCTCCGGCTTCCTCCGGATTCGCAGTCGCCCGCGACACCCTTGCCGTTCGGCTAACTCTTCCCCTTGTCGGGCGAGTAGAGGACTTTCACCTCCAAGTAAGTGCGCCCTGCCGGGCGCACCCCATAAAAAAACCCGCTGATTCCTCAGCGGGTTCTTCATGTGCACCTGCCCGGTTGTGGCTACCCCAAAGTCAATGCCTTTCATCGGTAGGGTTCGGCAACAATACTATCCCCCAGCCTCGTCTCAGTGCGCACCGCGGGGCGGTTGACACTCGCGTCAATGTCGACTGGCCAGCGACGAATACCGTCATGGCGTCGGTTGCGGGTACACCTTCAACACCAGGTTTTTCTGTTGCTTGTCGTCCGGATTTTGGCTTGCGACAGTGATCATTACGGTACAAGTAAGTGCGCTGCCGTTATGCAGTTCAGGGATCGTCAGTGCTGTCACACTGAACGGGTAGTACTGCCCGCTACTGTCGAGGGTATCAATGTCTTTATCGGGAACACTCACGATTGGCGACGAACAGGTGTTAGGGTCACCAGGCAGTTGATAGCTATTTACGGATACCCTGTACGGTGGGAGGCTGCCCGTAATTTGGAAGCTGATTTGTTCGGTCTCCTTGGCAACAGTCGAACCGGCAACGACCTCAAGAACCGGGTTTGTGGGGCAACCATGAACTGAATAGTCTGATACCACCACCTGTGCCGTCGCCGTCTTCGACTGGCTGTCAAGGACCGTCAGGGTAGCCGTGTAAGTTGATCCATTCGGATAAACATTTGGAGGCAGTTGCAGATCCCGGACGCTGGCCGTGAAGTACGAATTTGCACCAAACGGCAATGGAGCGCTTACAGGAGTATGCACGCTGTCGCTGCTGTAGACACTGAAAGGCGGTGTCCCTCCGAAGAACACGAACGGTATATTCGTCGTGCAGTCGCTCGCGATGATCGAGGCAGGAAGTATTGCGGGGATCGACCCGCTCTGCCCTCTACCCAGGACCGTCACATTGGTTTGTACCCGATGACCTTTCGCGTCAGTGACCGTGACTGCGGTAGGGGTCGACGAGGTGGACTGCTGCCACTGTGTGGTGATATTCAGGCTCGTACCGTTCGTACTCGCTGCCACGACCGTGGGGCTGCTGCTGCTTGCGGTATACGGGGGCACTCCGCCCGCTATCATGTACGAGACCGCGCCGGCGTACGGCAACGTGATGTCAGTCGGGGCGGTGATGAAAAGAGGCTCGGCCGACCAGGTGGGGTCAACGAAAGCGACATCAATCGCAACGCTCTTGCCAGTGGAATCCGTCACCGCAACGGTGGCTTTCCCCGACGTGATACTGTCAATTGCCAGGGCAGTCCCATTCACATGCACTTTCGCCACGCTGGTGTTACTGCTCGTTGCCGAGTACGGCCCGCTGCCGCCGCCAATCGTGTATCCGGCGCTGGTGCCTGGAGTAATCGAGACTTGTGCCGGTGCGGTCGTGAACAAAGCCTGGCTGTTGGTGGTAGCCACCGCAATCGAGACCTTGCCGCCCGCCGCGTCGGTGATGGCGACATCGGCAGTACCGGGGGCGATRCCAACTACTGTCAACGAATTACCGCTTAGGCTCGCCGTGGCCACGCTGGTGTTACTGCTGGTGGCGGTGTATGGCCCGACACCTCCGCCGATCGTGTAAACGGCACTGGTGCCCGGAGTAATCGAGACTTGTGCTGGTGCGGTCGAAAACAAAACTTGGCTACTGGTGGCCACCGCAATCGTGACCTTGCCACCTGCTGTGTCTGTGATAGCGATATGGGCGGTGCCGGGTGCGACGCCAACCACTTTCAACGAGTTACCACTTACGCTCACCGTGGCGACGCTGGTGTCGCTACTGGCGGCCGTGTAGATTCCACTGCCTCCGCCGATCGTGTAAGCGGCACCGCTGCCCGGCGTCATCGCGACTTGCGATGGCGCCGTCGTGTACAGGCTCGCAGTCGTTGTCGGGCTTCCACTGCTGGCGCCAAGCGATGCGCACAGGCCGGAAATACCGCTAACACAGCTATCGCCGTTGCTTCCACTACCTCCACCACCGCACGCCGCCAGGGCCACACTCGCCCCAACCAGCAACACCCCAGATCTCATCTTCATCGTAGCCCCCTTAAGCTTGTTTAATGATCTCGCTCAACAAGAATAGGGCTGCCTCTGGTGTTGCACATCGGCCAATAGTTCTAATTATTGTAGACGTTTGTACTTGATATTTTTGCAATAAAATGGACTCTTGTACTTCCATTCCCAGTACATCCAGCGATTGGCCCGGTCGTCAGGACTGGACCGACTGCTGGACAGATCCGCAGCCGCACGAGAACAGGCAATAGTGGTGTAAAACGCTCAGACGCTGGGGTGCCGCGCAGGAAGTGACCGCTCTGAAGTTCGGGCTGGATGTCACCCGTCCAGGCCTCCCCTTTAATGTTTCACACCAGTTCGCGATAAAAATAAGTGGTATCGCACACCCCTCCCTCCGGCAACAACGCATACCCAGGAATGACGCCCAACCGCGTCCATCCCATACGCGCATACAGTCGCTCCGCCTCGACGCTCGCCGTATCGAGCACGAGCAACGTCTTGCCCGCAGTCCGCGCCTCGCTTTCCGCCGCATCCATCAACGCCGCCCCGACACCCTGCTTGCGCGCCCGCCGCATCACGAGCATCTTGCACAGATCTGCCCGATGCGGCTGATTGTCCGGCTGCGCCAGCACGAGGTGTACCGTACCGACGATGCCCTGCTCATCCTCGGCCACGAGCAACGCCCTTCGTCCCGCCGCGACGTCGGCGGCAAGCCCGCGCCACCACGCCGCCGCCCGGTCGAGCGAATACGGCTGCATGAATCCGACCGACGCCCCGCCCTCCACGCAGTCGGCCAGCACGGCCGCCAGCCCTTCGATGTCGGCATCGGTCAAGGAAAAGAGACGGCGAACGCGGCAAGTCATGGTCAGTTCCTGGCAAGCGTGGTGAGGACGACGGCATAGCGCGCCGGCACGTCCCCGGGGTTGTGGAAGGAATTCGGTGCGTCGAGCGGGATGGCGAGGCAGTCGCCCTTCTCCAGCAGCCAGCTTTCCGTGCCGTACACGATCTGCATACGGCCTTCGAGGATCCAGATCTGTTGCAGCACGGCGGGCGTGCGAGGGCCGGCCTCGTACGTCACGCGCGCACGGGGCGGAAAAGTCACGTCGACGATACGTGTTGGTGACTGGAAACCTTCGGGCGACACATTGCGCCGCACATAGCCGGAATGGGGATCCTGCCACACGACCTGGTCGGCATGACGGGATACGGGCTCGTCCTTGCGAACCGGATCGTCGAACAGCGAGGCCAGCGGCACGCCGAGGCCGGCCGCCAGCTTGTCGAGGACGACGGCCGTCGGGCTCGTCTCGCCGCGCTCGATCAGCGACAGCATCGAACGGCTGACACCGCACTGGTTCGACAGCGCATCCAGCGACAGCCCGCGTTCGCTGCGGAGCAGGCGCACCTGTTGGGCGATACGCCCATTCACGGAAGAATCGTCTTTCATAGTGGAGACATTCTCCAATATGAAAGACGCTACGTCAATTATCCTGGAGTCCACCTCCAGCTTGATGGATATGTGATCAGGATGTCGGCCCCGGGTCCGTTCCCGGCGCGATCATCAACTCCTTCAGCAGCATGTCGTTGAACGCCGGCAGATCGTCCGGCTTGCGGCTCGTGACGAGGCGCGCGTCCAGCACGACTTGCTCGTCGGACCACTCGGCGCCCGCATTCATCAGGTCGCGCTTCAGGCTGGGCCAGCTGGTCAGGTGCTTGCCGGTGGCGATGCCGGCATCGATCAGCGTCCATGGACCGTGGCAGATCGCGGCGACCATCTTGTCTTCCCCATCGAACTCGCGGATGAAATCAATGGCTTCCTTGCTCAAGCGCAGCTGGTCCGGATTGGCGACGCCGCCCGGCAGCACGAGGCCATCGAAGTCGGCCGGTTTCGCATCGCCCACGTTCATCTCGACCTTGAAGCGGTCGCCGGGTTGCATATGGTTGAACCCTTGCACCTCTTCACCGGCGGCCTTGGGCGCCAGCAGGACGACCGTCGCGCCCTGCTCTTCGAGGAAGGAACGCGGACTCGTGTATTCGATCTGTTCGACGCCATCCGTCATCAGCATGGCGACGCGCTTGCCTTGCAAAGGCTTACTGGAAACTTGTTCCATATAAACTCCCTTGGTCGAATGGATAACATGATCAACCATTCTAGGCAGAGTGTGCGCGAAGCGTCGCACGGCGCGTGGGCGAAAGAAACGCCGGCGCGCGGGCGGCGCGCGGATATGGTCAGCCGAACAGCGCCTGCCCCACCATCCAGACGTTCGCGCTGGAGATGACGACGAACAGGAACCACGACAGGACCGTCGTCCACCACGCATTGACGAAGCGCCCCATCAGATCCGCGCGGCTAGTCAGGCGGATCAGTGGGTACATGGCAAAGGGCAATTGCAGGCTCAATACGACCTGGCTGCCGACGAGCATCTGTC
>NZ_JBFUDR010000080.1:0-21721 GCF_056404615.1 Massilia sp. P2_C2
GGTCGAACAACTCATCGAACAGCGCCCATTTCCCATTCAGGAACAGGCTGTCCGGCCACCAGATGTCGAATGCGCGGCGCAGATCGTTCAGGCGAAAGCGGTGCGGGTGGAGGCGGTCCAGGTCGGCCACCAGTGCCTGGCGGCATGCCGCCGGCAGGCTTTTGGCGTCGTCCGGCGGCACCCTCTGTAGCAGATAGGCGCGCAAACGCTGGCTCAGGCCTTCGCTCGCAAAGACGGCGCCGGTGGCCAGCTCGGTCAGGGAGCGTTTCAGCATGCCTGGTCCTTTTATTTCCAACGTACGCGGTTGATTGCGTCGACGAGTCTCGTATCCCTGAAGTGTTTAGAGTAGTCAGTCAACGCTGTTGTGATCTTCTGCTCAGGCCACGTCACCATCTGGCGCGCAGCTGCCTCGAACTGTTTTCGTGACGTATTCGCGAACAGCCATTCGCTGCGGCGCGGTCTTTTCGATGGGAGACCGTCGGCGAGCTTGACGCCCTTCTTTGGTTCCGACACCGCCTGGGTCGAGGGACGCTGCAACTCGTCCGTCAGCTGCTTCAAAGGATGTGTTTCGAGCATCTCCGTGATCGCACCGACGCGCCGGCCGAATTGGCCGGCTTTGGACGTCTTGCCGACGAAGGGCGTGATGTTCTGGCGGTACAGAYCGCTGTTCTGGAAGTCCTGGCCTTCTCCGATGTTGACGCTCGCGATAATCGGGGGCATGCCATACAGTTGGCCTTTCTCGAAGCTGCCGAACGCCGCCCAGATGCTGTTGAAGGCCTTGCGCCCCACCCAGGCCATGTGTTGGGAAACGTCTGCACCCGGGAAGAGTTTCTTCGGATCGTTAAACAGCCAAGCCTGGTTGAAGAATTTGTTCATCACGTTGTACACCAGCCATGGGGACAAGCGGAAGTTTTCCAGTTTCAAGTCCTTCCGCCATATATTAATTGCTTCGGCAAATACGGAAAGTTCTGCCTCGAGCTCGATGGGCGCCGTGCTTTCGTCCGAAAGCTCATCGTCGTCCGACGCATAGGTTTCCAGGGTCTTGGTTTGCGCCATGGCACCATACGAGTAAAAGGGGGCACGATTCAGGATCGTGCTCATGTCGGCAGCCGTCATATCGCGAACCAGGCTCGTGATCACGATCTCGAAGATACGGCCTACATACAGCAGGACGCTGGTCTTGTTTGACTGGTAAAAATTCCGGTGCAAAAGCAGCTCAGGAAGAAAACGCTGGGTGGAGGGAATGTCTTCCCCGACATATGCCTTCATGACCGCTGCCGAGATGGGCTTTCCGATCTCGGGCACAGGATAGGGAAGGATGGTCTGGTCCGGCAGCCGCGCGAGCCAGTTCTCGGAGAGTTTGTATGGTGCGAGTCTGTTCCGCCAATCGCTCAACTTGTGTTCGGCATGGAATTCCGGGTGGTTTTTCGCCTGCAGCAGCGGCTGAAATAGCGGGGTATCAAATACGCTGGCCCATTTGTCGCCGCTGGTGCCTTTCAGGCCGCTCCAGTCTTCATATGCCGTCAGCACCAGATAAGCACCGCCGGCATCGGCGTCGTAAGCGAACTGCTGCCGCAGTACTGCAATCCACTCGGCAACTGGAATATTGGCCAGGGGCGACTTGTATACCGGCTGTGGATCGGCCGTCACATAGCTTCGTGCAAATTCCGAATAGGCGGCATCCCGGGAATTGCGGCGTGTCTTGTCCTCGGCAGTGGCTTCGCTGCTTTGATACTTGTGCTTGAACGCCTGAATGGCCTGGGCAGGGAGGTCCGGCATGACAAGATAATGCCTGAGCATTTCCTTGCTCAGGTTGGCCGTTGAAATAGCCTGTTCCAATGCTGGAATCAAATCGCGCAGGCGATAGACCAGCTGTGCAAAAGCGCGGATAGTACGTATCGGTACTGGCAGAAAACTGTTTTCGACGCCATTCGTGCGATCGTTCAGCAGGCCTTCCAGCCACGCATGGAAATGTGGAAAAGTCAGCTTGCCGTCACTACGGTCGCCGAGCACGATATTTTCCCGCCCGAAATACTCTTTCATYGTCGGCATGCTCAAGCGGTACTGTAAAGGCAACACTTTGCGATGGTATTCGGTTGCCAGTTCCGCGGCGCGCTCCAGCGCGTCCAGACGTTGCGATTTGCTATCTTTTAACAGTCGGCCGTGGAAATCTCTCCAAGTCACGTCGTGATACAAGCCGGAGTCACCGCTGATGACCGGCAAAACCAAGGGAGAGGTCAGATAACGGCGAACGACTTCCAGGTTCTCGAACGCGCGGTGCAAGGAGGTGTCGACATCGTCGATCGGCAGGACCAACAATTCTTTTTTCAGCAGTTTCAATACGGCTTCGAAGAACTTGTGGACTTCTTCGATCAGTTGCTGGTTACCGATGAAGGCCCGGATCTTGTCGAGCCCCTTTTTGTCGCGCTGCGTTTGCACGTTCTCCAACGTATGGCCGAGATGCTGCAGGCGCTTGTACAGGTCCGTGCGCGCTTGCGAATCGTGTGCCATGGCGGACTTGACATCCTGATCCGCAAGAATCGCTGCCGCCACGATGTTGAGGAACAGGTTGTCGCTGTCCTCCAGAAGTGTCGGGTCGATAGGCTTCAAGACATGGACGCGTTTAAGCAGCGACGCGTCGGCGCTGGCAAGATAGGTCGACAAATTGGTGAGGACCGAACTCTTTCCGGTACCGCGTTCGCCGTCGACCAGGATCGCCGCGTGGCGATGCCCAGTTCCGGACGACGACGACTCCGCCGCGTCGTCGAGCCGGTCGACGATGAGCCGGCGCAGTGCTCGGAATACCGAACGCGCGAGTAAGCTTCCCGCTTGCGCTTGCGATGCCCGGTCGGCTTGGCGAATCGGAAAGAAAATTGTTTCGGTAACGCTGTTGTCGGCCATTCGGACACCTACTATCGAAGAATTGTTGAAACTGCAGGTCATTCATTAAACGTCCTGCAATTTACATAATAAATTTCTGAATTGCAATGATGATGAATTGGATGCAACAATTGGAGAGAAATTGCGGTGGCGGGACGGCGGCCAGCAGAAGGCGCTGAAGCGGGACGACAAGTAGCAACAGTCGAAAGACACGATCCGGAGCGCTTTCGAGCATCACAAGGGGGGCGCTACGGCTATCGACGCATCACGTCTGCGGTACGCCAGTTGGGGCATCAGGTCAATCACAAAACGGTGCAATGCCTGGTGGGGGGGCAGGACTGAAATCGCTGGTGCGGCCGAAGAGATACCGTTCCTTCAAGGGGGAGGTGGGCAAACCGCGCCCGACGAATTGCAGCGCCAGTTCACGGCCGAAGCTGCCAATCAGAACTGGGTAACCGATGTCACGGAATTCAATGTCGCGGGCGAGAAGCTGTATCTGTCGCCAGTGCTCGACCTGTCCAACGGCGAAATCATCGCATTCGAGACCAGCAAGCGTCCCGTCTTCGAACTGGTGGGTTCTATGCTCAAGAAAGCGCTAAGCAGGCTGGGTCCCGATGACAAGCCGATGCTGCATTCTGATCAGGAAACAGCGGGCGTGGTGTCCGCATGTTTCAGTACAGGTAAGCGGTGTCATTTGTACTGTACAAAGCGCGGCTGCTACCTGATCCATTCCTTGATCGGATGCGCATCCGCTCGAGGTCTTTGTTAAAGAGGCATTCACATTCCCGCAGGCAAATCCCGACAATAAAATCAGGATTTCCTGATAGTTCTGGTTGCAGAATTATGGGACACTTCTTGTTGCTTAATGGTACCGGATTGCTAACGATGCGCTACGGAGCCAGTGCGCTGACTTTATGCAATCATGCGTAGTTTCCGACGTCGTCCAATGAATCGACCCGGTTGGGGACCCCCTCTCCTCTGCTGGATCGCCATTTGGATGACGTCATCTTTTATCAGCTTTTGGAAACGGAAACGGAAACAAAAAACGCCGACTTGCATAGGTCGGCGTTTTCGTTTGAATCTTTGGTGGCCCGGGGCGGAATCGAACCACCGACACAAGGATTTTCAATCCTCTGCTCTACCAACTGAGCTACCAGGCCAAAGGAGGCATGATTATAGCCACGGGTTTGCGAAGTCGCAAGTCCTGTCGAGCAAAAACTTGGGCCAGGCAGGAGGGAACGTCCGTCCCGTTCGCCGGAAGCAGGGCACGGTGAAGCGTCTATAATGTCCGTCATGAGTACACATACCACTTCCTCCGCACATCATCGCAACGTCGCTCGCCGCAGCGACGTCTGCATCGTCGGCAATGGCGCGATCG
The DNA here is from genome assembly GCF_056404615.1 of Massilia sp. P2_C2. Classification (NCBI taxonomy): domain Bacteria; kingdom Pseudomonadati; phylum Pseudomonadota; class Betaproteobacteria; order Burkholderiales; family Oxalobacteraceae; genus Massilia; species Massilia sp. P2_C2. The sequence goes on from NZ_JBFUDR010000080.1 coordinate 4,259, forward strand.
CCAAGACGGCGGCGCTGGGCCTGTCGCAAGCAGGGCACAGCGTCACGCTGCTCGTGCCGCCCGCGCGTCCGGATGCGACCGACACGCCCTCCGCGTCCGGCGGCGAGAAGCCCTGGGACGTGCGTGTGTACGCGCTCAACCATACGGCGCATACGCTGCTGTCGGCACTCAAGGTCTGGGGTGCGCTCGACATGGCGCGCGTGGCGCCCGTCGACGCCATGGACGTGCAGGGCGACGGCGAGCGGGGCGGTCATCTCGGCTTCGATGCGTTCGGCGCCCATGCCGGCACGCTCGCGTGGATCGTCGAGGACAGCAACCTGAACCAGGCGCTCGACGCCGCGCTGCGTTTCGCCCAGAACGTCGAGACCGTCGTTGGCCGCGCCAGCCGCATCGTCAGTGATACGCACGGCGTCGAGGTGGAACTGGAAGACGGCAAGGTGCTCGCGGCCCAGTTGCTGGTCGGTGCCGACGGCCGCGATTCCTGGGTGCGCGGCCAGTGCGACATCGGCATCGATTACCGCGCTTACCACCAGCGCGCGATCGTGGCCAATTTCTCCTGCGAAAAGCCGCACCACAACGTCGCCTATCAATGGTTCACTTGCAAGGAAGGCATCGTCGCACTGCTGCCGCTGCCGGGCAACAAGGTGTCGCTCGTATGGTCGGCGCCCGATACGCTGGCCGATACGATCATGAACGAATCTCTGGGCGAACTGGCGATCCGCCTGGGCGAGTATTCGGAAAGCAGGCTGGGCCTGTTGAAGCCCCTGCAACCGCAGCTGCTGCCGCAGCCGCCCATCAAAGCGATTCCGCTGTCGCTCGTGCGTCCGCACGCGATCACGGCGCCGCGAGTGGCGCTGGTCGGCGACGCCGCCCACGCCGTGCATCCGCTGGCCGGACACGGCATGAACCTGGGTTTCGGCGACGTTAATGACCTGTTGGACACAATCGCCGCGCGCGATGCGCACCAGGGCATCGGCGACGAGCGCCTGCTGGCGCGCTATGCCCGCGCGCGCAAGGAAGATGTGTTGCTGATGCAACTCGCCACGGACGGCCTGCAACGCCTGTTCGGCGCAAATCTGGAACCTGTGCGCGTCGTTCGCAATTTAGGATTAAACTTGCTGGATAAGTTGCCTCTGGTCAAGCGACGGCTGATCGCCCACGCGATGGGCAGGTAACGTACGACTCTTTAAGGAAATGCATTCATGGGTAAAACGAAGCTCGCCGTCCTGCTGGCGACCGGCCTGATCACGTCTTGCGTCGGTGCGCAGAACGCGGTCGAGGCGAACATCAAGAAGGCGATCGAGCCGCGCCTGGGCGGCGCCAGGATCGAATCGATCAAGGAAACGCCGTATGCCGGCCTGTATGAGCTGCGCGTCGCGGGCGACATCCTGTACACGGACAAGAAGGGTGAATACCTGATCATCGGCCACGTCTACGATGCCAAGTCGACGCGCGACCTGACCCGCGAGCGTATCGACGACATCAACAAGATCAAGTTCTCGGACCTGCCGCTGAACGACGCCATCAAGCAGGTCAAGGGCGACGGCAAGCGCGTGATCGCCGTGTTCGAGGATCCGAATTGCGGCTACTGCAAGCGCCTGCGCCAGACGACGCTGAAGAACCTGGACAACGTGACCATCTACACGTTCCTGTACAACATCCTGTCGCCGGACTCGTTCGAGAAGTCGAAGAACGTCTGGTGCTCGCCGGACCGCGCCAAGGCCTGGGATGACTGGATGATCAACGGCAAACCGGCCGCGGCCGCGCCCGCGAACTGCGAGTCGCCGAACGAAAAGGTGCTAACGCTCGGCCAGAAGCTGCACATCACGGGCACGCCGGCGATCTTCTTTGCCGACGGCAGCCGGATCCCGGGAGCCGTCGACCAGAAGACGCTCGAGGCCAAACTGGCCAACCTCAAGCAGTAAATCAAAGCCCGGCACTGCCGGGTTTTTTACATCGCCTCACCCAAACAGGAAACAACAACCCTGAACCGGGAGATTACATGCTCACACTGAACATCAACGGGCGCGACGTCCAGGTCGACGCCGACCCCGCCACGCCCATCCTGTGGACGCTGCGCGACAACCTCAACATGACCGGCACCAAGTTCGGCTGCGGCGCCGCGCTGTGCGGCGCGTGCACCGTGCACCTGGACGGCCAGGCGATCCGCTCGTGCGTCACCCCGATCTCGTCCGCCGTCGGCCACAAGATCACGACGATCGAAGCGATGGAAACGGACAAGGTCGGCAAGGCCGTGCAGGATGCCTGGGTCAAGCACGACGTCCCGCAGTGCGGCTATTGCCAGAGCGGCCAGGTGATGAGCGCCACGGCCCTGCTGCGCGTGAACAAGAGGCCGACGGATACCGACATCGACAACGCCATGAGTGGCAACATCTGCCGCTGCGGCACCTACCAACGCATCCGCGCGGCCATCAAGGATGCCGCCAGGACGCTGGCGTAAGGGGGCCGCATGCACTTCGACCTGATGAAGAACGCTGCCGCCGCGCGCGGCGTGTCCCGCCGCGGCTTTTTGAAATCCGGCGCCGCGGCGACGGGTGGCCTCGTGCTGGGCTTCGTGCTGCCTGCCGCCGGCCGCCTGGCCCGCGCCGCGGACGCCGCCMGGCCGGCCGTCTCCGCCCCGAACGCCTTCCTGCGCGTGGCGCCGGACAACACGGTGACCGTGATGGTCAACCGCCTGGAATTCGGCCAGGGCGTGCACACGGCCCTGCCGATGGTGCTCGCGGACGAGCTGGATGCCGACTGGCGCCAGATGCGCGCCGAGCTGGCGCCCGCCGGCGACGCGTACAAGGATCCCATGGCCGGCATCCAGATGACGGGCGGCTCGGGCACCATCGCCCACTCGTTCACGCAATACCGCGAAGTGGGCGCCCGCGCCCGCGCGATGCTGGTCGCGGCGGCCGCCCGCAAGTGGAACGTGAGCCCGGCCCAGTGCCGCACGGCGAAGGGTGTCGTGTTCGGTCCGGCCGGCCAGAAGTCGACCTATGGCTCGCTGGCCGAAGCGGCCAGGGCGCTGCCGGTACCGGAGACGGTCACGCTGAAAGACCGGAAGGCGTTCCGCTACATTGGCAAGCCGATGCCTCGGCTGGATGCCCGCACCAAGTCCACGGGCCGCCAGCAGTTCGGCCTGGACGTCAAACCGGCCGGGACGAAAGTCGCCGTCGTCGCGCATCCGCCCGTGTTCGGGGCGAAGGTCGCGAAGCTCAATGCAGCGAAAGCGCAGGCAGTGCGCGGCGTGATCGCCGTGCTGGAGATCCCGTTGGACCGCGGCGGCAGCGGCGTGGCCGTCGTCGCCGACGGCTACTGGCCGGCGAAGCAGGCGCGCGACCTGCTCGCCATCGAGTGGGACACGGGCGCCGTCGAGAAGGTCGACAGCGAGAAGCAGATGGCGCAATTCGCCGAACTGGCGAAGACGCCGGGTGCCGTCGCGCGCAAGGCCGACACCTCGAAGCTGGCGACCGCGTCCAGGAAGATTTCGGCGGTCTACGAGTTCCCCTACCTGGCGCACGCGCCGATGGAACCGATCAACTGCACGGTCGACCTGAAGGATGACGCCTGCACGTTGTGGGTGGGCTCGCAATTCCAGACCATCGACCAGGCGGCGGCCGCCGCGACGGCGGGCCTGAAGCCCGAGCAGGTGACGTTGAACACGATGATGGCGGGCGGCGGCTTCGGCCGGCGCGCCACGCCGACGTCCGACTTCGTCGTCGAAGCCGTCAACGTCGCCAAAGCGTACAAGGCCGCAGGTCACGCCGGCCCGGTCAAGCTGATCTGGAGCCGCGAGGACGACATCCGCGGCGGCTACTACCGTCCGTCGCACGTGCACCGCGCCGACATCGGCCTGGACGCCGGCGGCAACATCGTCGCCTGGGACCACACGATCGTGGGCCAGTCGATCATCGCCGGCACGCCGTTCGAAAAATTCATGGTCAAGGACGGCATCGACGCCACGATGGTGGAAGGCATGGGGGCGCCGTACGACGTGCCGCTGAACCTGACGGCGCATTCGGCCAAGGCCAACGTACCCGTGCTGTGGTGGCGTTCCGTCGGCTCCACGCACACGGCGTTCGTGATGGAGACGCTGATCGACGAGGCCGCGCATGCGGCGGGCCAGGATCCGGTCGCGTACCGCAAGAAGCTGATCGACGCGAAGCACGCGCGCCATCACGCGGCGCTGGACCTGGCGGTGGCGAAGTCCGGCTACGGCAAGAAGACGCTGCCGCAGGGGCATGCGCATGGCGTGGCCGTGCACGAGTCGTTCAACACGGTCGTCGCCTACGTCGTCGAAGCGTCCATCGTCGACGGCAGCCCGAAGCTGCATAAGGTCACGGCCGCCGTGCACTGCAACCTGGCCGTCAATCCATTGAGCGTCGAAGCCCAGGTCCAGGGCGCGGCATTGATGGGCCTCGGCATGACCCTGCCGGGCGCGCGCATCACGCTGAAGGACGGCGTCGTCGAACAGCAGAACTTCGGCGACTACACGGTGGCGCGCATGAACGACATGCCGCAGATCGACGTGTTCATCGTCCCGTCGCAAGATCCGCCGACCGGCATCGGCGAGCCGGGCCTGCCGCCGCTGGCACCGGCGCTGGCCAATGCCGTGTTCAGGCTGACCGGCAAGCGCCTGCGCAAGCTGCCGTTCGACCTGGCCGCGGCGGCCTGACGGCGATGGATGCGCCGGTCGTCGGCATCCTGCTGGCCGCCGGCCAGGGGCGCCGCTTCGATCCTGCCGGGCAGCGGAACAAGCTGCTGCAGCCGCTGGCGGACGGCGAGCGGGTCGTCGCGGCCAGTGCGCGCAAGTTGCTGGCCGTCGCGTCCCGCGTCGTCGCCGTCGTGGCCCCTGGCGATGACGGCGTCGAGGCGCTGCTGGGCGCGCTCGGCTGCGACGTGACCGTTTGCCCGGACGCCGGCAGCGGCATGGCGGCGTCGCTCACGCACGCCCTGCGCCATTCGCTCTCGTCGGTGCCAGCGCCGCGGGGCTGGCTGGTGGCGCTGGGCGACATGCCGTATGTCGATGTATTGACGCTGCGCGCGCTGGCCGCCGCGCTGGCGGCCGGTGCGGACATCGCGGCGCCCGTCGTGGAGGGCCGGCGCGGCAATCCGGTCGGCTTCGGCGCAGTCCATCTGGATGCCTTGCTGGCCCTGCGCGGCGATGCTGGGGCGCGCCGTCTGCTGCGGAGGTTCCCGGTGACGGAAGTCGCGGTTCCCGATCCTGGCATCCTGCGCGACGTCGACGTTCCCGAAGACTTGTCCGGGACGTGACACAACCCCTGTGAACGTGCTGCGCTTGTGAGCGCCGGCTGTGCGAACATGCTGCGCTTGTGAGCACCGGCTGTGCGAACATGCTTTTTCTTGAAAAATCCGATTACACTACGGCGCATTGGAGAGAGATTGTTCACGTCATATGAAAAAAGCACCCCAGAAGCAGCCGCCGGCCATCCACTACACGATCGTCCCCAGTGACCTGGCCGGGCACCTGTTCAACGTCACCGTCACCGTGGCCGATCCGGACCCGGCGGGGCAGGCGTTCGCGCTGCCGGCCTGGATCCCGGGCAGCTACATGATCCGCGAGTTCGCCCGCAACATCGTGCGCATCCGTGCCGAGGCGGCAGGCCAGGCGGTGCCTCTCGCGAAGCTGGACAAGCATACGTGGCAGGCGGCGCCCGTCGCCGGACCGCTCACGGTGCATTACGAGGTGTATGCGTGGGACCTGTCCGTGCGCGCCGCGCACCTGGACCAGACCCACGGCTTCTTCAACGGCACGAGCGTGTTCCTGCGCGTGGCCGGCCAGGAGGCGCGGCCGCACCAGGTCGACATCCAGCGCCCCGCGGATCCGGCCGCGCGCAACTGGCGCGTCGCCACGTCGCTGCCGGAAGCGGGCGCGAAGCGCTATGGCTTCGGCACCTATGCCGCGGTCGATTATGACGACCTGATCGACCATCCCGTCGAGATGGGCGACTTTGCGCTGGGCGGCTTCACGGCACACGGCGTCCGTCACGACATCGTGATCACGGGCCGCGTGCCGAACCTGGACATGGCGCGGCTGGAAAAAGACCTGAAGGCCATCTGCGAGACCCAGATCGCGTTCTTCGAGCCGAAGACGAAGAAGGCGCCGACGGACCGCTACGTGTTCCTGACGATGGTCGTGGGCGACGGCTACGGCGGCCTGGAACACCGTGCGTCGACGGCGCTGATCTGCTCGCGCAACGACCTGCCGACCACGGCGGCGCCGAAGACGGGCGAGCCGAACGAGGGCTATTGCAAATTCCTCGGCCTGTGCAGCCACGAATACTTCCACACCTGGAACGTCAAGCGCATCAAGCCAGCCGTGTTCGCGCCCTACGACCTGCAGGTCGAGAATTACACGCCGCTGCTGTGGCTGTTCGAAGGCTTCACGAGTTATTACGACGACCTGATGCTCGTCCGCAGCGGCATCATCAGCGAGGCGTCCTACCTCAAGCTGCTCGGCAAGACGGTCGGCAGCGTCCTGCGCGGCACGGGCCGCACGAAGCAGAGCATCGCGGAGTCCAGCTTCGACGCCTGGAGCAAGTATTACCGCCAGGACGAGAACGCGCCGAACGCCATCATCAGCTACTACACCAAGGGCTCCCTCGCCGGCCTCGCATTCGACCTGACGATCCGCGCGAAGACGGGAGGCGCGAAGTCGCTGGACGACATCATGCTGGCGCTGTGGGACCGCTACGGCCGCGATTTCTACAAAGGCGGCGCGCGCGGCGTGACGGAACAGGAAGTGGACGCCCTGTTCGACGAGGTGAGCGGCGTGCGCCTGAAGCCGCTCTTCGACCGCTACATCCGCGGCACCGAGGACATTCCGCTGGCCAAGTTGTACGCGCCGTTCGGCGTGAAAGTGACGGACGAGCGCAAGAACGGCAAGCCGTCGCTGGACACGGGCGTCGGCCGCGACGCCGGCGGCGTGAAGCTGACCCAGGTCCACGAAGGCGGCGCCGCGCACCAGGCCGGCCTGTCGGCGGGCGACGTGCTGATCGCCGTGGACGGCCTGCGCGTGAACGGCAACCCCTCCAACCTGGACCAGCTGCTCGCGCGCTACCGCGTGGGCGACACGGTGACCATGCACGCGTTCCGTCGCGACGAGCTGATGACGTTCGACGTGACCCTGCAGGGTGAGCGGGTGCCCTGCATCCAGATCACCGTGGCGCCCGGCTCGCGCAAGGGGCCGCTGGTCAAGCGGCCGAGCGCGAGCTGATTACACGCGTTTGCGGCGGCGCATGGTGGGCATTTGAGGCCGGTGGCCTCAAATGGAACGTGCCCATACGCCGTGTGACCCGACGCGCGTTAACGATCGACGTCAACGGGTTCGACGAACCCTTCCCACCGCTCATCCGTCCGCGCAACGACGAGCAACCGGTCTGCTATCGAGAAGGTGCGCACAAGTGCTCACCGATCTCTTCCTGCCCCGAGCCGTCCTGCTGACCGTGCTCGTGCCTGACAGGCGTTACTTCCCCGCCTCCCGCCGGGCCAGCGCCGGCGGCAGTGCCTGGGGTCACCGACTGGCTCGCGCCGGCCTGCGCCGCCGCGGCGGCATGCGCGGGCTCGCTGAAGTCTGCGCAGATCGCCAGTGCCAGCGGCAGGTCGCCCATCCGCAGCAGCGCACCGTCGGTGCCGGCGTGCGCTGGCCGGCCCCGTCGCCAKCGGTCCCGATAGCGACGTGGTTTTTACGGCCAGCAACCTGAACCAGCGTGTCGCCGGCCGCACGCGAGCGCTCGCCGTTACTCCGACGCCTGCAGCGGCGACAGGCTACGCAACTGGAACCGGTCGCTGTCCGCGAATAGAAAGGTTTCGGAGAACGTCAGCCCGTCCGTCCCGTCCGGCAACGCGCGTGGCGGTGGCGGCAGCGGTGCGCTGCGCCGCAACGAGGCCAGAGCGATCGCGGACGCGTCCGGATCACGCGAGCGCTGCACGAACACGTCCTGCACCTGGCCGTCGCGGTCCACCGTGATGCGCAGCACGACGATGGCCGGCAATAACGGCGGCAGTGTGCCGCTGTAGTTGTGTTCCGGATTGTGTTCGATGACGTGGCGCGCGACCTGGCTCTTGTAGTCGTCCAGGCCCATCGGCGCAGGGTCCGACGGTGGTGCTACGGGTATGGCGGGATAGGCGTAGGGTGGTTCGATCCGTTCGACGGGAGCCGGCGCCAGCGCGGGGCCGCCGGCAATTTCCGGACCCGAGCATGCGCCCAGGCCGGCTAACAGGGGAAGGGAAACGAGACTTGCAAGGACGATCGTCTTCATGTCGGGCACTCCGAAAAGCGCTGCGTTACGAATCGGCCGGGAGGCCGGAACCAACGCCGCTGCGACGATCGGTGTACCGTCAGTCGAACAGGCGACGCAGTTCCGTGCCAGGATCGGGCGCGCGCATGAACGCTTCGCCCACGAGGAACGCGTGCACGTTGGCGTCGCGCATGCGCGTGACGTCGACGGGCGCAAGGATGCCGGATTCGGTGACCACCAGGCGTTCCGCGGGAATCCGCGGCAGCAGCCCGATCGTCGTGTCCAGCGTCACTTCAAACGTGCGCAGGTTGCGGTTGTTGATGCCCAGGAGACCTGTCTTGAGCTTCAGCGCCGCATCCAGTTCGTCGCCGTCATGCACTTCGACCAGCACATCCATGCCGAGTTCCTGCGCACAGGCTTCCAGGTCCGCCATCAAACCATGATCCAACGCAGCGACGATCAGCAGGATCGCATCCGCGCCCATTGCCCTTGCTTCGTAGACCTGGTAGGGGTCGACGATGAAATCCTTGCGGATCACGGGCAGGTCGCACGCGGCGCGCGCCTGTTTCAGGTACTCCGGCGAGCCTTGGAAGAATTGTACATCCGTCAGTACAGACAAGCACGCTGCTCCGCCATTTTCATAGCTTTGCGCAATGTCGGCAGGACGAAAATCCGCACGCAGCACGCCTTTCGACGGCGACGCTTTTTTCACTTCGGCGATCACGCCGGCCCGGCCCGCCGCAATGTTGCGGCGCAGGCTGGCTTCGAAGCCGCGCAGGTCGGCGCGCAGCGCGGTGTCGCTTTCCACGTCGCGGCGCAGGCTGTTGAAATCACGGTGTTTTTTGGCGGCGGCGACTTCGGTGGCTTTGACGTCGAGGATCTTGTTCAGGATATCGGACATGATGGACCTTCAGTGTTGTTGCGCCAGCGCCAGCTTGAGGCCGAGCCAGACGAACAGGCCGCCTGTGGCACGGTTGAGCCATTGCGCGACGGCAGGATTTTGTTTGAGGCGGGCGCTGGACTTCGCAGCAAACCCGGCGGTAAACAGCGCCAGCGCATGGCACCACAACATCCCGTTGATGTTGAAGATGGCGCCGAGGATGAGGAAGGCGAGCGCCTTGTGCGGGGCGTTCGCAGCTATGAATTGCGGGACGAAGGCCAGGAAGAACAGCGCCACCTTCGGATTCAGCACGTTCGTCAGGATGCCCTGCGCATAGATACGGCGCCAGGGCAGCGGCGCGATCTTCAGCGGGGCTGCTGCGCCATCGCCACGCTTGCTGAGCAGCATGCCGACGGCCAGGTACAGGATGTAAGCGGCACCCGCCAGCTTGACGACGGCGAACGCGGCGGCGGACGTCGCGAGGATCGCCGACAGGCCGAGCGCGGCGGCAAAGATGTGCACGAACGTGCCCGTACCGATGCCCAGGGCCGCCGCGCTGCCGGCACGCCAGCCCTGGGTCGCGCTGCGTGTCATGATGAGCAGCGAATCCGGGCCCGGCATGATGTTCAGCAGCAAGCCGCTGACCACGAACAGGGCCAGGTCGTGGATGCCGAACATCTCAGTGGGCCGCCAGCTGGCGCGTGACGCCGACGAACTGGTCGAGTTTCGCCAGTGCCGCGCCCGACGCGATGGCGGCGCGCGCCTTTTTCAGGCCGTCCTCGATCGACGCCGCCACGCCGGCCGCGTACAGCGCCGTGCCGGCGTTGAGGGCGACGATGTCGTGCGCCGGACCGGGTTCGCCGCGCAGGGCTTCCATGATCTTCGCCTTCGACTCGGCCGCGTTGGCCACCTTCAGGTTGCGGCTGGCGATCATGGCCAGGCCGAAGTCTTCCGGGTGGATCTCGTATTCGCGGATCTCGCCGTTGACCAGTTCACCGACCATCGTGCCGGCGCCGAGCGAGACCTCGTCCATATTGTCGCGGCCCCACACGACGAGCGCGTGCTGGGCGCCGAGGCGTTGCAGCACGCGCACCTGGATGCCGACGAGGTCCGGGTGGAACACACCCATCAGGATGTTCTGCGCGCCGGCCGGATTCGTCAGCGGGCCGAGAATGTTAAAAATGCTGCGCACACCCATCTCGCGCCGGACTGCGGCGACGTTCTTCATGGCGGCGTGATGGTTCGGCGCGAACATGAAGCCGATGCCCGTCTGCGCGATCGACTGCGCGATCTGTTCCGGTTTCAGGTCGATGTGGGCGCCCAGCGATTCGATGACGTCCGCGCTGCCGGACGACGACGACACGCTGCGTCCGCCGTGCTTGGCGACGCGCGCGCCGGCGGCGGCGGCGACGAACATCGCAGCGGTCGAGATGTTGAACGTGTGCGCACCGTCGCCGCCGGTGCCGACGATGTCGACGAGGTGCGTGGTGTCGGCCATCGGCACCTTGGTCGAGAATTCGCGCATCACCTGCGCGGCGGCGGTGATTTCGCCGATGGTTTCCTTCTTCACGCGCAGGCCCATCGTCAGCGCGGCGACCATCGTCGGCGAGATTTCGCCGGACATGATCTGCCGGAAGAGATGCAACATCTCGTCGTGGAAGATTTCGCGGTGTTCGATGCAGCGCAGCAGGGCTTCTTGAGGGGTGATCATGGCAGGTCCAGTCAACGTTGGTACTCACGAAACCCGTCGTCCCGACCGTGGCGGACGCCTGGTCGGGGCGGCGGGACGTCGATGCGGTCGGGTCAGGCGGTGCGTTCGAGGAAGTTCTTCAGCATCGCATGCCCGTGCTCCGACAGGATCGACTCGGGGTGGAATTGCACGCCCTCGATGTCGTAGTCCTTGTGGCGCACGCCCATGATTTCGCCGTCGTCCGTCCACGCCGTCACCTCCAGKCACGCCGGCAGCGACGCGCGCTCGATCGCCAGCGAGTGGTAGCGGATCACGGTGAAGGGGCTCGGCAGGCCCTTGAACATGCCTTCGCCGATGTGGGCGATCCTGGACGTCTTGCCATGCATGACCTGCTTGGCGCGGATGATCTTGCCGCCGAACGCTTCGCCGATGGCCTGGTGGCCCAGGCATACGCCGAGGATCGGTTTCTTGCCCTTGAAATGCTTCAGCACGTCCACGGAAACGCCCGCATCCTTGGGCGCCTTCGGGCCCGGCGAGATGCAGATGCGGTCCGGATTCATGGCAGCGATCTCGTCCAGCGTGATCTCGTCGTTGCGCACCGTGCGCACGTCCTCGCCCAGTTCACCGAAGTACTGCACGATGTTGTAGGTGAACGAGTCGTAGTTGTCGATCATCAGCAGCATCTCAGATCTCCCCATCCAGTCCGTCTTGCACTTGCTCGGCCGCGCGCAGCACGGCGCGGGCCTTGTTTTCCGTTTCCAGCCATTCCATCTCGGGGATCGAGTCCGCCACGATGCCGGCCGCCGCCTGCACGTACAGGTTGCCGTCCTTGATGATGCCCGTGCGGATCGCGATCGCCACGTCCATCTCGCCGCCGAAGGAGAGATAACCGCAGGCGCCGCCGTAGATGCCGCGTTTCACGGGCTCCAGCTCGTCGATGACTTCCATCGCGCGCACCTTGGGCGCACCGGTCAGCGTGCCGGCCGGGAAGGTGGCGCGCAGCACGTCGAGGTTCGACATGCCGTCCACCAGGGTGCCCTCGACGTTGGAGACGATGTGCTGCACATGCGAGTATTTTTCGATGACCATCTGGTCCGTGACTTTGACGGTACCGATCTTCGCGATGCGGCCGATGTCGTTGCGGGCCAGGTCGATCAGCATCACGTGTTCCGCCACTTCCTTCGGATCGTTCAGCAGTTCGTGCGCCAGCTCGGCATCGCGTTCCGGCGTCGAGCCGCGCGGGCGGGTGCCGGCGATCGGGCGCACGGTGACCGTCCGGCCGCCTTCCGGTGCCGCTTCATTGCGCACCAGGATCTCGGGCGACGAGCCCACGATCTGCAGGTCGCCGAAGTTGTAGTAATACATGTACGGCGACGGGTTCAGCGAACGCAGCGAACGGTACAGCGACAGCGGCGAATCCACGTACGGCTTGCGGATGCGCTGGCCGATCTGCACCTGCATCAGGTCACCGGCCATCACGTATTCCTTCGCGACGGCGACGGCTTTCAGATAATCTTCCTTGCTGAAGTCGCGGATCGCTTCCGTGCGCACGGAGGCCGTCGTGACCGGCGCGTCGACGCTCCGGCGCAGCATCATGCGCAAGTCCTGCAGGCGCTGGCGGGCCTTGTTATAGGCTTCCGGCTGCGACGGGTCGGCGTAGACGATCAGGTACAGCTTGCCGGACAGGTTGTCGATGACGGCCAGTTCTTCCGTCAGCAGCAGCTGGATCTCCGGCAGGCCGAGGTCGTCCTTCGGTGCGCTGTGCGCCAGCTTTCTTTCGATGTGGCGGACGGTGTCGTAGCCGAAGTAGCCGGCCAGGCCGCCGCAGAAGCGCGGCAGGCCCGGGCGCAGCGCGACCTTGAAGCGCGCCTGGTATTGTTCGATGAAGTCGAGCGGATTGCCTTCGTACGTCTCGATCACTTCGCCGTTCTTCTCGACCGTCGTGACGTTGCCGCGCGTGCGCAGCAAGGTCTTGGCCGGCAGGCCGATGAAGGAGTAGCGGCCGAAGCGCTCGCCGCCGACCACGGACTCGAGCAGGAACGTGTTCTTGCCGGCGTCCTGGCTCTGGGCCAGCTTCAGGTACAGCGTGAGCGGGGTTTCGAGATCGRCAAATGCTTCCGCGATCAGGGGAATACGGTTGTAGCCTTGCGTGGCGAGCGATTTGAATTCGAGTTCGGTCATGCTTTTCTCCGGGCCGCCCGCGAGGAAGGGGAACGGGCGGCGATTTCTTCAAAAAAACCTGCCGGTCAAGTGTGCACGAGGCGTGCACCGGCAGCAATCAGCTTGGGTCAGATGGACCAGGATTGCCAGCGTCGCCACAGCCAGGCCTCATGGGCACCGGTTGGGTTGACGATGTGTTTTTTGGCGAAAAACATGGAGTAGATGGTTTAGGAGTTGGCTTTGTTATGAGCGCTGATCAGTTCAGCCGCTTCTAGCAGCGAATCAACTATACCATCGGAATTAATAGTTTGCACAGGTTTTCCGTGGTTATAACCATACGGCACCGTCAGCACGAAGCAACCGGCCGCGCGCGCCGCCTCGGCGTCGTTGCTGGAATCGCCGATCGCCACGACGCGCGCCGGCGCCAGGTCGAAGTCGTGGCACACCTGCAGCAGTGGCATCGGGTCCGGTTTCTTGCGCGGGAACGAGTCGCCGCCGTAGACCAGCTCGAAGTACTCCGTCAGCCCCTTCTTCGCCAGCAGAGGTAACGTGAAAGCAATAGGCTTGTTCGTCACGCACGCGAGTCGCAGGCCCAGGTCCTTCAGCGCCTGCAGGCCTTCGATCACGTGTGGATACAGGGTCGCGCGTTCGCCGTTGATGGCGAGGTAGTGGCGCTGGTATGCGGCCATCGCGTCGTCGAACACGGCGTCGATGCGGGCCGTGTCGAAGTCGAGGGCCAGCACGTCGCGGATCAGTTTTTCCGATCCCTTGCCGACCATAGTCTCGATGACGTGCTGGGTGATCGGCGCCAGGCCGAATTCCGCGCGCATGCCATTCAGCGCGAGTTCGAAATCGGGCACGGTGTGCAGCATCGTGCCGTCCAGGTCGATGATGGCCGCCCGGATCGCCTTGGCGCCGGTTTGCATCAGGCGGCCTTCCTGGCGACGCCGGCCAGTTCGGCGCGCATGGCGTCGATGACGGCCTTGTAGTCAGGCTTGCCGAAAATGGCGGAACCGGCCACGAACGTGTCGGCGCCGGCTGCCGCCGCGGCCGCGATGTTGTCGGCCTTGATGCCGCCGTCGACCTCCAGCATGATGTCGCTTCCTCTTCCTGATTGATCGATCAGGCGGCGCGCGATTGCGATCTTCTTTAACGCTTCCGGAATGAACGACTGGCCGCCGAAGCCGGGGTTCACGGACATGATCAGGATCATGTCGATCTTGTCCATCACGTGTTCCAGGTAGTGCATCGGCGTGGCCGGGTTGAACACGAGACCGGCCTTGCAGCCGTTGTCACGGATGAGTTGCAGGGTGCGGTCGATGTGTTCCGACGCCTCCGGGTGGAAGGTGATGATGTCGGCACCGGCCTTGGCGAAATCGGGGATGATGCGGTCGACCGGCTTGACCATCAGGTGGACGTCGATCGGCACCTGCACGTGCGGACGGATGGCCTGGCACACCAGCGGGCCGATGGTCAGGTTCGGAACATAATGATTGTCCATCACGTCGAAGTGGATGATGTCGGCGCCGGCGGCGACGACATTGCGCACTTCCTCGCCCAGGCGGGCGAAATCTGCGGACAGGATGCTGGGAGCGATGCGGTAGGTGGTCATGGAGAAGGCCGGTCTTGCCGGGTTGCTTGAGACAAAGCCAGCATTGTACGCCGATGCATCGCCGCGCGGGCACGGGACGGCCGTGCTGCCCGTGCCGACGCCGTGCTTTCGGCCGACGTTGTATCATGTTGGCCATACCGTTTTTGCCAATTCATCAAGGAAAACCCCATGCCCGTCTATGATTTCGAGATCGCCGTCAGGACCCAATACCTGCCGGAGCAGTCCCACCCGGACCGGACGCAGCATGTGTTCACCTACACCATCAAGATCAAGAACACCGGCACGATCCCCGCCCAGCTGATCTCGCGCCACTGGGTGATCACGGACGCCAACAACAAGGTGCAGGAAGTGCGCGGCCTGGGCGTCGTCGGCCACCAGCCGCTGCTGCAGCCGGGCGAGCAGTTCGAGTACACGAGCGGTACCCAGCTGGAAACGCCGCAGGGGTCGATGACCGGCGAGTATTTCTTCGTGGCCGAGGACGGGCACCGCTTCGAAGTCAAGATTCCCGAATTCGTGCTGTCGCTGCCGCACGCCCTGCATTGAGCGCTTGAGACGATCAGCCTTCGGGCGTATCGTTTTTATCAAGCCGGGCCGGCTGCCGTTTTTGCACCGGCTGCTCGGGCTTGCGCCCGGCAAACATCGTCCACCACACGATGAAGACCAGCAGGAACAGGGCCGTGCCGGCTTCCAACATCAATATCCACATCGCATATTCCCGTATGTTTTCGACACGCCGCAGTGTACCCGCTTTATCGACGATCGTCGTCTTGCTGACCGCCTGTACGACGCCGCAGCCCCAGCAACCGCCGCCGCAGCCGCAACCCCGTCCGCAGCCGCAGCCACAGCCACAGCCGCCGATCAAGATGCCGCCGCCGGTCGGACCCGTGACGGTGCCGCCGACCCAGCCGCCGCCGCCGCCGTTGTTCACGCCGGTGACGTTCGACGTGCTGCCGGGCTGGCAGCAGGACGATTTGCGCCAGGCCTGGCCCGCCTTCCAGGCGTCGTGCCGCGCGCTGGGCGTGAAACCGGACTGGAAGACCGCGTGCGCCGCCGGCAAGCTGGTCGATCCGAACGACGGCACGGCGATCCGCCAGTATTTCGAGACATATTTCGTGCCGAACCTCGTGCGTGCGCCCGATGGCGCGGACGCCGGCCTGATCACGGGCTATTACGAGGCGATGCTGCGCGGTTCGCGCAAACGCGGCGGCGCGTACCAGACGCCTTTATATAAAGTGCCGGACGACCTGATCGCGGTGGACCTGGCGAGCGTCTACCCGAGCCTGAAGGGCATGCGCCTGCGCGGCCGCCTGGTCGGCAAGACCGTCGTCCCGTACGGCACCCGCGCCGAGATCGAGCGCGCGCGCATCCCGGGCAAGGAATTGCTGTGGGTCGACGATGCCGTCGAGGCGTTTTTCCTCGAAGTGCAGGGCTCCGGCCGCGTGCAGCTGGACGACGGCGAGACGGTGCGCGTCGCCTATGCCGACCAGAATGGTCATCCGTACAAGGCGATCGGCCGCTGGCTGATCGACCAGGGCGAGCTGGCGCCGGTCGACGCGACGGCGCAGGGCATCCGCGCATGGATCGCCGCCCATCCGGAGCGCCGCCAGGAACTGCTCGACGTGAATCCGAGCTATGTCTTCTTCCGCGAGGAGCGCCTGCCGGATCCCGGCGTGGGACCGAAGGGCGCGCTGGGTGTGCCGCTGACGCCCGCGCGCTCCGTCGCCGTCGACCCGGCCTTCCTGCCGCTGGGTGCGCCGCTGTTCCTGGCCACGACGGAGGCGGGCAGCGACGTGCCGATGCAGCGTCTCGTGATGGCGCAGGATACGGGCGGCGCCATCAAGGGTGCCGTGCGCGCGGATTTCTTCTTTGGCTTCGGGCCGCAGGCGGTGGACAACGCGGGCAAGATGAAACAGCGTGGCCAGATCTGGGCGCTGTTGCCCCGGCAGACGGCGGTGGCGGCCCGCTGACACCTGTTACAACCAATCTCGATATCGGCGCGTACTGGTAGGGTGGGCACCCCGTGCCCACGCTTAACGTATGCGGTTTGCAGACGTTCGCGTGGGCACAGGGGGGCCCACCCTACGTTTTGATGCGCTGCAGCCGCGTGCCGAACAACGTGGTGACGGTCAGCAGCAGGGCGCCCGCCGCCACGACGGCCAGGCCGCCGCGCACGCCGAGCCGCTCCGCCAGCACACCGGCACCGGCGGCGCCGACCGGGGCCGTGGCCACCGTCATGAAGCGCATCGTCGAGGTCATCCGCCCGAGCAGCGCATCCGGCGTCACGCGCTGGCGCAATGCCAGATAGGGCAGGAAGAACAGCGTGCCCCCGCAATCGAGGCAGAACACGACGGCCGCGTAGGCGGTCGCGGTGACGCTGCGGCTGCCGAGCAGGTCGCGCGGGATCGTCGGCATCAGCATGAAGCCGAGGCACGAGATGCACAGGCCCGTCGCGATGGCGCCGCCGGCGCCGCAGCGCCGCGTCAGGGGTTTTAATAGCAGGGAGCTCACCAGCACGCCGGCGCCGCCCAGCATCTGCGCGGTGCCCATCAGGCCCGGGGACATGCCCAGCACGCGGGTGGCGAACAGCACATACAGCGCCGTGTAACCATAGAACAGCAAATGCCAGCAGGCCGACGTCCAGGCCAGCAGGCGCAATACGGGCTGGCTCCAGACAAACTTCAGACCGTCGGCCACGTCGCGCAGCACGTGCGATTGCGATGGCTGCGGTTGCGGCTCGCGCGTGCGGATCCGGCGCAAATTCCACAGCGAGACGGAAAAGCCGGCCACGTTGCACAGGATCTCGACCGGCGCCCCCCGCGTCTGCACGAGCAGGCCGGCGATGCCGGGGCCGAGC
>NZ_JBFUDR010000081.1:0-21642 GCF_056404615.1 Massilia sp. P2_C2
GTACAGCGTCAGCGCCTGGCTGAACAGCAGGCCGCCGACGATGGCGAGGCCCAGCGGCCGGCGCAGCTCGGCGCCGTCGCCGGCACCCAGCGCCAGCGGCAGCGCGCCGAACAGCGCGGCCAGCGTGGTCATCAGGATCGGGCGGAAGCGCTGCAGGCAGGCCTGGCGGATCGACGCTTCCGGCCCCAGCCCCTGGTCGCGCTCCAGCTGCAGCGCCGTGTCGATCATCATGATCGCGTTCTTCTTGACGATCCCGACGAGCAGGATCACGCCGATGAAGGCGATCAGCGAGAACTCCGTGCCGCAGGCCATCAGCGCCAGCAGGGCGCCCACGCCGGCCGACGGCAGGGTGGACAGGATCGTCAGCGGGTGGACCGCGCTCTCGTACAGGATGCCGAGCACGATGTACACGGACAGCAGCGCCGCCAGGATCAGCCACGGCTGCGTGGCCAGAGAATCCTGGAACACCTGGGCGGCCCCGGCGAAGCGGGCGCTGACGGTGTCGGGCGGATTCAGGCCGGCGAACGCCTTGTCGACGAGCGCCGCGGCCTGGTCCAAGGTGACGCCGGGCGCCAGGTTGAACGAGACGGTCGCCGCGGCCGCGGTGCCCTGGTGGTTGATGGCCAGCGGCGCCGTCCGGTTTTCCCAGTGGCTGATCGCAGCCAGCGGCACCTTCGCGCCGCTTGCTCCGACCAGGTAGACGTGGTTCAGCGCGGCCGCGTCCTGCGTGAACTGCGGCAGCAGGGTGAGGACGACGAAGTACTGGTTCAGCGGCTCGTAGATCGTCGAGACGGGGCGCTGGCCGAACGCGTCGTTCAGCGCCGCATCGATCTGACGCGCCGTGATGCCGAGGCGCGCGGCGGCGGCGCGGTCGACGACGAGCTGCGTCTGCAGGCCCTTGTCCTGGTAGTCGCTGTTGACGTCCGTGAGCTGGGGCAGCCGCGCCAGCGCGCCGCGCAGCCGCGGCGCGAGGCTGCGCAGGGCGTCCAGGTCGCTCGACAGCATCGTGTACTGGTATTGCGCGCCGCTCGTGCGCGCGCCGATCGTCAGGTCCTGGTTGGACGACAGGAACAGCGAGATGCCGGGCACGCCCGCCAGTTTCGGGCGCAGGCGCGCCATGATCTCCTGGGCACTCGCCTTGCGCTCCGCGAGCGGCTTCAGGCGCACGAACACGGTACCCGTATTCGTCTGCTGGCTGCCGAACCCGCCCGAGTACTCATAAAAATTGTCGATGTCCGGGTCCGTGCGCAGGATCTTCAGCATGCGGTCGATCTTTTGCCGCATCGCCCGGAACGACGTGCTCTGGTCGGCCTGGAACGCGCCCATCAGGCGGCCCGTGTCCTGGATCGGAAAGAAACCCTTCGGCACGATCGTGTACAGCCAGGCGTTCAGCGCGATCGTCGCCGCGAGCAGCAGCAGCGTGAAGCGCGCGTGGCGCAAGGTCCATTCGAGCGTGCGGCGATAGCCCGCCAGCACGCGGTCCAGCGCGCGCCCGAAGCGGCCGGGCGCGGCGTGCGCGTCGACGGGGCGCAGCAGCAGCGCGCACAGCATCGGCGTTGTCGTCAGCGAGATCACGAGCGAGATCAGCACCGCCAGCGAGAGCGTGACGGCGAACTCGCGGAACAGCCGCCCGACGATGCCACCCATGAACAGCAGCGGAATGAACACGGCGACGAGCGACACGCTCATCGCCAGCACCGTGAAGCCGACTTCCTTCGCACCGCGCAGCGC
Source organism: Massilia sp. P2_C2 (assembly GCF_056404615.1). Taxonomy (NCBI): domain Bacteria; kingdom Pseudomonadati; phylum Pseudomonadota; class Betaproteobacteria; order Burkholderiales; family Oxalobacteraceae; genus Massilia; species Massilia sp. P2_C2. Next base: position 1,732 of record NZ_JBFUDR010000081.1, read on the forward strand.
GGCGGCGACGGGCGCCATGCCCGCCTCGATGTGCTTGACGGCGTTTTCCACGACCACGATGGCGTCGTCGACAACGAAGCCCGTCGAGATGATCAGGGCCATCAGCGACAGATTGTTCAGGCTGTAGCCGAGCAGCCAGATGATCGCCAGGGTGCCCAGCAGTGAGACGGGAATCGCGATGCTGGGGATAAGCGTTGCGCGGCCGTTGCGCAGGAACAGGAATGTGACGGCCACCACCAGCGCGACGGCGATGCCCAGCGTTTCCTGCACTTCCGCCAGCGACTTGCGGATGGTCGTGCTGCGGTCGATGGCCACCTCGACGTCGACGCCGGCCGGGGCCAGTCGCCGCAGCTGCGGCAGCAGGGCGTGCAGCGCGTCGACGGTGGCGATCACGTTGGCGCCCGGCTGGGCAAAGGCGGCGATGATGATGGCTGGCTTGCCGCCGTACGAGCCGGCGTTGCGCACGTCCTGCACGGCGTCGCGCACGCGCGCCACATCGGCCAGGCGCACCGGCGCACCCTTGTTCCAGGCAACGACGAGGTCGCGGTAGTCGCGTGCCTGGCGCGCCTGGTCGTTGACGTCGAGCTGCCAGCGCCGCTGCGCGTCCTCGACGAAGCCCTTGGGCGCGTTGACGTTGTTGGCGGCCAGCGCCTGGCGCACCTGTTCCAGGCCGATGCCGTACTGGTTCAGGACGTTCGGATCGACCTCGATGCGCACGGCGCGCAGCGAGCTGCCGTTGACGTTCACCTGGCCCACGCCCTTCACCTGCGAGACCTTCTGGCCCAGCACCGTGAACGCGATGTCGTACAGCTGCTCCTGCGTCTGCGTGTCCGACGTGAGCGCGAAGGTCATGACCGGCGGACCGGCCGAATTCGACTTGCGGTACGACGGATTGCCCGGCATCGCCGGCAGCAGTGCGCGCGCCGCGTTGATGGCCGACTGCACGTCGCGCGCCGCGCCGTCGATGTCGCGGTCGATGTCGAACTGCAGGTTGATGCGCGTGGTGCCCTGCGTGCTGGACGACGTCATTTCCGTGATGCCCGCGATGCGTCCCAGCACACGTTCGAGCGGCGTGGCGACCGTGGCCGCCATCGTCTCCGGGCTGGCGCCGGGCAGGTTGGCCTGCACGCTCAGCGTGGGAAAATCGACCTGGGGCAGGGCGGCGCGCGGCAGCAACGCGTAGGCGAGCATGCCGGGCAGCGCGATCGCGAGCGTCAGCAGGATCGTGGCGACGGGCCGGCGGATGAAGAAGGCCGACCCGTTCACGCGCGCAGCTCCACCACCTGGGCTTCGCCCGGCCGGACGACCTGTTCCCGGCGCGCGCCGCGCGCGAAGCGGCGGCCGAGGCGGTCGAAGGCGAGGTAGATGACGGGCGTCGTGAACAGGGTCAGCGCCTGGCTGGCCAGCAGCCCGCCGACGAGGGCGATGCCGAGCGGTTCGCGCAGCTCGGCGCCGGGACCGCTGCCGAAGATCATCGGCACGGCGCTGAACAGCGCGGCCAGCGTGGTCATCAGGATCGGACGCAGGCGCAGCAGGCAGGCCTCGTAGATCGCCGCGCGCGGATGCATGCCGCGGCTGCGCTGCGCATCCAGCGCGAAATCGATGATCATGATGGCGTTCTTCTGCACGATGCCGATCAGAAGGACGATGCCGATGATGGCGATCACGGAGAGGTCATGCCCGCTGATCCACAGCGCGAGGAGGGCGCCGATGCCGGCCGAGGGCAGGGTGGACAGGATCGTCAGGGGATGCACGAAGCTTTCGTACAGCACGCCCAGCACGATGTACATCGTCACCAGCGCGGCGAGGATCAGGAAGACTTCGTTGGACAGCGCCGCGCGGAAGGCGAGCGCCGCGCCGCGGAAGCGCGTCTGCACGCTGTCCGGCAGGTCGAGCGACTGGCGTTTCGCCTCGATGGCGGCGACGGCGTCGCCCAGCGAATATCCGCGGGCGAGGTTGAACGAGATGGTCACGGCGGGGAACTGCTTTTCGCGGCTGATCAGGAGGTTGGCCGGCATCTCGCGCACGCGCACGAGCGTGCCGAGCGGGATCTGGCGGCCCGCCGTCCCGCTCACGTGGATGGTGTCCAGCGCCTTCAGGCCGCTGTCGCCGCCGCGCTGCGCTTCCAGCACCACGCGGTACTGATTCGTCTGCGTGAAGATGGTCGAGATCAAACGCTGGCCGAACGCGCTGTACAGGGCGTCGTCGATGGCGGCGACGGAGACGCCCAGGCGGCTTGCGGCGTCGCGGTCGATGTCCAGGTAGGCCTTCAGGCCGGCATCCTGCACATTGCTCGTGACGTCCGTGAGTTGCGGCAGCGTGCGCAGCGCGGCCGTCAGCTGCGGCAGCGCCTCGGCCAGGGCGTTGCCATCCATGCTCTCGACGAGGTACTGGTATTGCGTGCGACTGACGCGGTCTTCCACCGTCAGGTCCTGCAATGGCTGGAAGTACGCGGTGATGTCCGGCACGCCGGCCACGGCCGCGCGCAGGCGCGCGATGACGGCGGGCGCGCGTTCGGTGCGGTCTTCGTGCGGCTTGAGGTTGACGAGCAGCCGGCCGCTGTTGACGGTGGCGTTGACGCCGTCGATGCCGACGATCGACGACAGGCTGGCCACCGTCGGGTCGCGCAGGATGACGCGCGCGATGGCCTGCTGGCGCTCGGCCATCGCGCCGAACGACGTCGTCTGCGGCCCTTCCGTGATTACCTGGATCGCGCCGGTGTCCTGGGCCGGGAAGAAGCCTTTCGGGATGCCCCAGGCCAGCAGGCCCGTGAGCGCCACGGTGCCCAGCGTGACGGCCAGCGTGGCGCGCTGGTGGCGCAGCACCCATTCCAGCACGCGTCCATAGCGTTTCAGGACGGCGTCGAAGAAGGGATCGGCGGCCGGCTTCCGGTGGCGCAGCAGGCGGGCGCATAGCATGGGCGTCAGGGTCAGCGATACGGCGGCCGAGATCAGGATGGCGACGGCCAGCGTAATCGCGAATTCGCGGAACAGCCGGCCCACGACGTCCGCCATGTACAGCAGCGGTATCAGCACGGCGATCAGGGAGAACGTGAGCGAGATGATCGTGAAGCCGATCTGTTTCGAACCCTTGAGCGAGGCTTCCAGCGGGGTCGCGCCTTCTTCTACGTGGCGCGCGATGTTCTCGATCATGACGATGGCGTCGTCGACGACGAAGCCGGTGGCGATGGTCAGCGCCATCAGCGTGAGGTTGTTCAGGCTGAAGCCGGCGAGGTACATCACGCCGAACGTGCCGACGAGCGACAGCGGCACGGCCAGGCTGGGAATCAGGGTGGCGGCCACGTTGCGCAGGAACAGGGCGATGACCATCACGACGAGACCGATCGCGAGCACCAGTTCGAACTGCACGTCGTGCACGGCCTGGCGGATCGTCGTCGTGCGGTCGGCCAGCACCGTCAGATCGGCGCTGGCGGGCAGGCCCGCGCGCAACGACGGCAGCAGCGCCTTGATGCGGTCGGCCACGTCGATCACGTTGGCGCCCGGCTGGCGCTGGATGTTGACGAGGATGGCCTGGCTGTAGTTGGCCCAGGCGGCCAGGTGCAGGTCCTCGGGCGCTTCGCGCACGTCGGCCACGTCGGCCAGGTGCACCGGGTTGCCGGCGCGCATGGCCAGCACCACCTGGCGGTATTCCGCGGCGCTGCGCAGCTGGCTGTTGGCGTCCAGCGCGGCGGCCTGCAGCGGGCCGTCTAAGCTGCCCTTGGCCTGGTTCGAGTTGGCGGCGGCGATGGCCGCGCGCAGCTGGTCGAAGCCGATGCCGTAGGCCGCCAGCGCGGCCGGGTTGACCCGAATGCGCACGGCCGGGCGCTGGCCGCCGGCCAGGCTCACGAGGCCGACGCCCGTCACCTGCGCGATCTTCGGCGCCATCGCCGTGTCGACGATGTCCTGCAGGCGGGTCAGCGGCAGGGTGTCGGAGCGCACGGCCAATGTGAGGATGGGCGCGTCGGCCGGATTGACCTTGCTGTAGACGGGGGGCGCGGGCAGGTCCTGCGGCAGGTAGGCGGCGGCCGCGTTGATGGCCGCCTGCACGGATTGTTCGGCCACGTCGAGGCTTACGTCGAGCGCGAACTGCAGCGTGATCACGGACGCGCCGCCGGAACTCGACGACGACATCTGGGACAGCCCGGCGATCGCGCCGAACTGGCGTTCGAGCGGCGCCGTGATCGCCGTCGCGACGACGTCCGGACTGGCGCCGGGATAGCCGGTCGTGACCTGGATCGTCGGATAGTCGACCTGGGGCAGCGCGGATTGCGGCAGCAGCCGGTAGGCAAGGAGGCCGGACAGCAGCACGGCCAGCATCAGGAGGCAGGTCGCCACCGGACGCAGGATGAAGGCGCGCGACGGGTTCATCCCGCTGACTCCCGGTGCGTGCCGGCGCGTTCGTCGAGTGCGGTGGAACCGATCTTGCTACCTTCTTTGCCGCCGTCCTTGCCGCGCGGGCCGGGCAGCATGACCCTGGCGCCGTTGCGCAGGCGGTCGACGCCGGTCACGACGACCTGCTCTCCGGCGTCGAGGCCGGCCGTGACTGCCGTGCGGTCGCCATCCACGGGACCCAGCGTGACGGGACGCAGCGCGACCGTCTGGTCGGCCCCGACCACGTACACGAACGGCCCCTGGTTGCCGCTCTGGATCGCGGCGCTGGGCGCGACGACGAGGCCCGCCCGGGTCTCGACCAGCAGGCGCACGTTGACGAACTGGTTCGGATACAGCGCGCCGTCCGCGTTCGCGAACTGCGCCTTGAAGCGGATGGTGCCGGTGGCCGGGTCGATCTGGTTGTCGATCGTCTGCAGCCGGCCCTGCGCCAGCCTGCGCGTGCCGGCGCGGTCCCACGCTTCCACGGCCAGCACGCGGCCCTGGCGCTGCGCGTCCGCCAGGTGCGCGGCGATCGCGGGCAACTGGTCTTCCGGCAGCGAGAACAGCGTGGCGATCGGCTGCACGGCGGTGATCACGGCGAGGCCCGCCGCGTCGTTCGGATTCACGATATTGCCGACGTCCACCTGGCGCAGGCCGATGCGGCCCGAGACGGGCGCCGTGATGCGCGTGAAGCCCAGTTGCAGGCGCGCGTTGTCGACGACGCCCTGGTCCGCCTGCACCGTTCCCTGGTATTGCTGGACGAGCGCGGCCTGGTTGTCGAGCTGCTGTTCCGGGATCGCGTCGTGCGCGCGCAGGCCCTGGTAGCGCGCGAGGTCGGCCTGCGCATTCTTCAACAGGGCAAAGTCGCGCTTGAGCTGGCCCTCTGCCTGCGTCAGCTGCGCGGTGTACGGGCGCGGGTCGATTTCGGCCAGCAGCTCGCCGGCCTTGACCATTTGTCCTTCCTGGAACAGCACGTTCTGCAGCTGGCCGCCGACGCGCGCACGCACGACGACGGATGCCTGCGGCACGACGGTACCGAGCGCGCCCTGCACGACGCGCACGTCCTGCCTCTCTGCCGCCGCGACGCCCACCGGCACGGGCCGCCCACCCTTGCGGTCATCCGCTGCTGTTTTCTCTTTCGGGCCAAAGGCCGTCCGGGCCTGCCAGTAATAGCCCGCCGCGCCCACGCACGCCGCCAGCCCGAGTACGCCCGCGGCCAGGCGCCATCGTTTGTTGTTTTGCATTCCCTAGTCCTGGTTGCGGCCATCGTCGAAATGCGACGGCCTGTCGATCGTGGTCTATGTGCAACAACCATGCCTGCAATACGGCGGTGGAGGAGGGGGATTGCTGTTCGATTCGCAGCAGGCGGGGGCGCGGCGTGCTGGATCCTCAACAATGATCTGCGCGGTCACCAGCAACATGCCCGTCGGTGCGTTGCCGAATAAGCAAATGCTGTAATCTTCGTTCTCCCGGCGTGCATACGGACGCTATATTGGGCTCATGAGCCTGACGACCCTACACCACAAGACCGCCGACCTGCCGCGTGCCGCAGCCCCCGCAACGAGCGCCGCGCCGGATTTCGGCAAGGCCGACAGCCCCACGCTGATCGCCTTCCGCGAATCGCAGCAACTGAGCTTGCTGATCCGCGCCACGGCCTTCGTCTTCTCCGACCCGCAGTCGCGCGCGTTGCAAGACCTGATCAAGCGCATCGCGCCGAGCGAGGCCACGGCGCTGATCATGGGCGAGACGGGCACCGGCAAGGAACTGGTGGCGCGCCACGTGCATGCGCTGAGCCGCCGCAGTCACTCGAATTTCGTCGCCATCAATTGCGGCGCGTTTTCCGAGACGCTGATCGAAAGCGAGTTGTTCGGCTACGAGCGCGGCGCCTTCACCGGCGCGCAGCAGAGCAAGGCCGGCTGGTTCGAGACCGCGAACGGCGGCACGCTGTTCCTCGACGAGATCGGCGACTTGCCGCTGGCGATGCAGGTCAAGTTGCTGCGCGTGCTGCAGGAGCGCGAGGTGGTGCGCCTGGGCGGCCGCAAGCCGATTCCGATCGACGTGCGCCTGATCGCCGCGACCAACGTCGACCTGGCCGAGGCCGTGCGCGCGGGGCGCTTTCGCGAAGACCTGTTTTATCGTTTGCAGGTCATAACGCTACCGCTGAAGCCGCTGCGCGAGCGCGCCGGCGACATCCTGCCGCTGACCCGGCACTTCCTGCAGATGTATGCGCAGCGCCTGCACGTGGCCGACCCCGTCGTCACGCCGGAAGCCGACCAGGCACTGCTGGCGTATCCGTGGCCCGGCAATATCCGCGAGCTGGAAAACGTGATCCACCGCGCGCTGCTCGTGTGTCAGCAGGGCGTGATCACGGCCGCGGATCTGCACCTGCCGAGCTGGCATATGCAGGGCGCCGCGACACCGCCCCCGGTGGTGGAGGCGCCGCCCGCGCCGGCGCGCGAGGCCGTGCCGGCGGACACCCCGCGGCCGGCGCTGACCGCCGGCGAGGGCACGTATGCGGAGCTGCGCCAGGCCTGGCAGCTGCTGCTCCATTCGGACCGCACGATCGAGTTCGAGAACATGGTGTTGCAGCTGGCCGAGGACGCCTGGCGCCACAACCTGTGCAACCAGGTGCGCACGGCCAGGCAGCTCAATATCAGCCGCAACATCCTGCGGACCTACCTGAAAAAATCCGATCTGCTGTGACGCCGGTGGCGTCGTGAACAGGGTGCGCGGCACGTGTCGCGCACCCTGTTTCGTCACGTCCGCATGCCGCGCCGGATATGAAAAAAACGGATAAACAAGCCCAAAAGTATTCGTTGTCCGTTCGATGTGCCGTGCTTAACCTGTGACTTCCAGAACCCTTGAAAGAGAGAAACTAAAATGCTGTTAAAAAAACTGATCCAGGCCGTCGTGACCGTCGCACTTGTCGCCCCCACCGTGCATGCCGCCGACATCACTCTCCTTAACGTGTCGTACGATCCGACGCGCGAGCTGTACCAGGACGTCGGCAAGGCATTCGCCGCCAAGTGGAAGGCGCAGACCGGCGACAACGTCACGTTCAAGGCCTCGCACGGCGGCTCCGGCAAGCAGGCCCGTTCCGTCATCGACGGCCTGGAAGCGGACGTCGTCACGCTGGCCCTGGCGTGGGACATCGACGAGATCGCCGAGCGCGGCCTGGTCGCCAAGGATTGGCAGAAGCGCCTGCAGCACAACAGCTCGCCATACAACTCGACCATCGTCTTCCTCGTCCGCAAGGGCAACCCGAAAGGCATCCACGACTGGAACGACCTGATCAAGCCGGGCGTGCAAGTGATCACGCCGAACCCGAAGACGTCGGGCGGCGCGCGCTGGAACTACCTGGCCGCCTGGGGCAACGCGCTGAAGCAGCCGGGCGGCAACGAGGCGAAGGCGCGTGACTACGTCTCGAAACTCTTCAAGAACGTGCCGGTGCTCGATTCCGGCGCCCGCGGCGCGACGACGACCTTCGTCGAGCGCGGCATCGGCGACGTGCTGATCGCCTGGGAAAACGAAGCCATCCTGGCCATCAAGGAACTGGGYCCGGACAAGTTCGAAATCGTCGCGCCGAAGCAGAGCATCCTGGCCGAGCCGCCGGTCTCCATCGTCGACAAGGTCGTCGACAAGCACGGCACCCGCAAGGTGGCGGACGCATACCTGCAATTCCTGTACACGGACGAGGGCCAGGAAATCATCGCGAAGAATTTCTATCGTCCGATCAATGCGAAGGTCGGCCAGAAGTACGCGGCGCAATTCCCGAAAGTGGGCCTGTTCACCATCAACGACGTGTTCGGCGGCTGGACCAAGGCGCAGAAGACGCACTTTGCGGATGGCGGTACGTTCGATCAGCTGTATCAGGCGGGTAAATAAACGATCCGATTCTTCCGGGGCAGGGTGCGTCGCCTGTCCCGGACGGACCGTATGCATATTGAAAATTTATCATGCATAAGTTGCATCAAAAGTGTTAGGCGATGTAGCGGTTTTCATAATTGTCATAAGGAATGCATGGGCATAGGATTTTGCATTTCGAGGCCCCAATGTTTTCAGACGCAGCCACCGAACCGCTCCGGCCACGCCGCGCATTCGCACCCACCCACCCGGCCGACGGTGCGCTCTTCCTCGTCTATATCACGCTGATCTGGATCGGCATGGTCATCGGCTTCGGCCGCGAAATCGCGCAGCATATCGCGCGCAATGACCCGCCTTATCCGACGATCCTGCACGTGCACTCCGCCGTGTTCGTTACGTGGCTGGTCGCGTTCACCATGCAGATCCTGCTCGTCCGCATTGGGAAGACAGATCTGCACCGGCGCTTGGGCATCGCGCTGGCGTTCGGCGTTGGCGTGCTCGCGGTCGTCGGCCCGCTGACCGCCTACACGATCCAGAACCTGAACTTCGGCACGCCGCGCAGCGATCCCGCATTTTTCAGCGTCCAGCTGGGCGATACGATCGGCTTCGTCGGCCTGAGCGTGGCAGCCATCGTGCTGCGCAAGCGGGTGGCCGCGCACAAGCGCCTGATGCTGCTGGCGATCCTGCAACTGAGCACGGCGGGCTTCTCGCGCTGGCTGGGCGGTGCGGTTGGTGCCGCTTATCCGTTRGGCTACTGGGGGCAGAGTTTCTGGGCGACGTTCCTCATTCTGCATCTGACCAATGACGTGCTTGCGCTCGGCATTGGCGTCTACGATTTGCTGACCCGCGGACGCCTGCATCCGGCCTGGGTGGTCGGCATTGTCTGGAGTTTTGGCTGGCAAGTGATCCATGTGGGCCTGTACCTGTGGCCGGCCTGGCTGCCTGTGGCAAAGATGCTGCTGGGGCATTGAGATGGGATGCGTCCGCACTTTGAGGTAAGATGCCGCATGTCCGCGAACCGCCGGGCATCCATCTCAGCCTCGACCTCCCGGGCCTGCCTTCGTTAGCAAAGTTTCCAAAGTGAGCTTTTGACTTGTGTGGCGAACGCCACCAGGCGTGCTACCGTGCCCGCTCTCATGCATAGACCGTGGTCATGGGTAGGTCAGCGAGGAATTCTGCGGAAACAGATAATTTGATGAAGTACGGTAAAAGAACATTAAGTGTAGCACCCATGATGGACTGGACAGACCGCCATTGCCGCGTCTTCCACCGCCAGATCACGAAACACACGTGGCTATATACAGAGATGGTGACGACGGGCGCCCTGGTCTACGGCGACGTGGAACGTCACCTGCGCTATGACGATGTCGAGCACCCGGTCGCGCTGCAACTGGGCGGCAGCGATCCGTCCGACCTGGCGAAGAGTGCGAAGCTGGGCGAGCAGTGGGGCTATGACGAGATCAACCTGAATTGCGGCTGCCCGTCCGAGCGCGTGCAGAAGGGCGCGTTCGGCGCCTGCCTGATGCAGGAGCCGAAGCTCGTCGCCGATTGCGTGAAGGCGATGCGCGACGCCGTCTCCATCGACGTCACCGTCAAGCACCGCATCGGCATCGACTACAACGAGGAATATGGTTTCGTCCGCGACTTCATCGGCACCATCGCCGATGCCGGCTGCCGTACGTTCATCGTGCATGCGCGCAATGCGGTACTGAAGGGGCTGTCGCCGAAGGAAAACCGCGAGATTCCGCCGCTGCGCTACGAAATCGCTTACCAACTGAAACGCGAGTTCCCGGAACTCGAGATCATCATCAACGGCGGCATCAAGACCGACGACGAGATCGCTACCCACCTGCAGCACGTGGACGGCGTCATGATCGGGCGCGAGGCCTATCATAATCCGTATGTCATGGCCGGCTGGGATGCGCGCTTCTATGGCGATGCGACGCCTTCGAAGACGCGCGAGCAGGTCCTGGAAGCCATGATTCCCTATATTCACGCCGAACTCGAGCGCTACGGCCCACTGGGCCTGCGCCTGAACAGCATCACGCGCCACATGCTGGGCCTGATGGCCGGGCTGCCGGGCGCGCGCGGGTATCGCCAGATGCTGTCCGATGCGCGCCGCCTGGCTGCCGGTAACCCCGAACTCCTCCTTGAAGCAGCCGGCCGGCTGCGACTGGCCGCCTGAGCCCGTGTGTTCCTGCCCCGGACGCATCGCCTGAGTCATCGTTATTTTCCTACCCCGGCCGCCTGCGACGGCCGGTTGTTCAAAATCAACGACAAAAAATGATGCAACTGTGAAATCGAACACGTCGTTTTCCTTGCTCATCGGCAAGAATGGACCGATAATTCAGGCTCTTCTCCTTGCACGACATCTAATCCTGTTGTTGTGGTGAAACATAATTACAGTGACGCATGTTTTCTGTCTGTAATCAGCAGTTTTGATTTATCCTGACGGAAATATGTGAGTCCACAGAGAAGATGGACTTTCTGTTAAAAAAAGAGGCGACGCCGGCGCAACAGCCGGTGGGTCAGATCACTTAAAACAGGGAAGATTAAGGAATGAATCTTGCAAACATGAAGGTCGGCGTGCGTCTGGGCTTGGGCTTTGCCCTCGTGCTCGTGCTGCTGGTCATGGTCACCGTAGTCGGCATCCTGCGCATGGCGCAAATCCAGAACCGGCTCGATCACGTCGTAAATGTCAACAACGTCGTCACCCGTCTCGTCGTCGACATGCGCAACAACGTGAGTGAGCGCGTCACGTCGCTGCGCACGCTGACCCTGATGACTGATCCGGCCGACATGGAACCGGAGCTGAACCGTTTCAAGGAACAGACCGCCAAGTACGATGCCCTGCAGGGCAAGCTGGCCGCCAAGTTCTCGGAAGAAGCGACGGCTGAAGAAAAATCCCTGCTGAACCAGGTCAAGGAAGCCGAAGGCGCCACCATGCCGGCCATCGCCAAGGCATCGGCACTTTATCTGGCCAACAACGCGATGGACGCAACCCGCGTGATGGTCAAGGAAATCCGTCCGGCCCAGAAGAAATGGCTGGATGCGCTCGACCAGTTGGGCAAGCTGGAAGACAAGCTGAATACGCAGACCCAGGCAGACGCCCAGGCCGCTTTTGCCAGCGCCCGTAATTTCATGCTCGTGCTGCTGGCCCTGGCCGTCGCGATGGGCATCGTGGCCGCCACAGTCATCACCCGCGGCCTGCTGAAGCAACTGGGCGGCGAGCCGGGCTATACCGCCAAGATCGCCGGCAGCATCGCCGAAGGCGACCTGTCGATCGCCATCGACACCAAGTCGTCGGATCGCGGCAGCCTGCTGACCGAAATGAAGCAGATGCGTAACAGCCTGGTCGACATCGTCAGCCAGGTGCGTCGCGGTACGCACACCATCACCACGGCATCGCGTGAAATCGCCGCCGGTAACAGCGACCTGTCGTCGCGTACCGAACTGCAGGCCAGCTCGCTGGAGAAGACCGCGTCGGCGATGGAAGAACTGACGTCGACCGTGAAACAGAACGCGGACAATGCCCGCGAAGCGAACCACCTGGCCGCCACCGCGTCGGACGTGGCACGCAAGGGCGGCGAAGTGGTGTCGCAGGTCGTCGGCACGATGGGCGAGATCAATAGCTCGGCAAGCAAGATCGCCGACATCATCGGCGTCATCGACGGCATCGCCTTCCAGACGAACATCCTGGCGCTGAACGCGGCCGTCGAAGCGGCGCGTGCCGGTGAACAGGGTCGCGGCTTCGCCGTCGTCGCCTCGGAAGTGCGCAACCTGGCCCAGCGTTCCGCTGCGGCAGCGAAAGAGATCAAGCAGCTGATCGGCGACTCCGTCGAGAAGATCGGCCGCGGCAGCAAACTCGTCGGCCAGGCCGGCGATACGATGGACGAGGTGGTCGCCAGCGTCAAGCGCGTCACCGACATCATGAGCGACATCGCCAGCGCCAGCGCCGAACAGAGCGCCGGTATCGAACAGGTCAACCTGTCCATCATCGAGATGGACGGCATGACCCAGCAGAATGCCGCACTGGTCGAACAGGCCGCCGCCGCCTTCCAGAGCCTGCAGGACCAGGCTGCGGAACTGCAGCGCGTCGTCAGCATCTTCAAGCTGGCCGAAGGCGAGGAGCCGGTGGCAGCGCCGGCACCGGCAGCGGTCGCCACCCGCGCCGTCGTCGTCAGCCAGTCCAGGCCGCAGCTGAAGAAGCCGGCCCAGAGTCCGGAGAAGATGCAGGCGAAGGCCAAGCCCACGGCCAAGGCGCCGGTCCAGGATGAACACAAGGCCGATGCCGCCCAGGCATCGACGGCAAAGAAAGTCGCAGCGGCCGCCGCCAGCGACGATTGGGAAGAATTCTGAGCCAGGACGGCTCGTCCAGCGCCGGTGACCGCGCCGGCATCAAAAAAAACTGTGTTTTTCGGGGGGAATAACTATGTCTAATAAGAAATTTGCAATGAGCCTGATGGCTCTGCTGGCCTCGGGTATCGCTGGTTCGGCTTGCGCAGGCGAAGTGCCGGCTTCGTTCGATCCGTCCAAGTGCAAGGTCGAGTATCCGAAGGCGTCGCTGATGAACGAAGAGCAGGGCGTGACGTCGATGTCCTTCCTGGTCAATCCGGACGGCTCGGTGTCCGATTCGAAGCTGGAAAAATCGAGCGGTTTCAAAGGTCTGGACAAGGCAGCGCTGAAAGGCCTGGCGGCCTGCAAGTTCAAGCCGGGCACCAAGGATGGCGCGCCGGCCCAGACCTGGACCAAGGTCGATTATTCCTGGAAGCTGGATTGATCGTCTGCGGGTGCCGGCCGGCCAGGCTCGGCGCCCAGGTGTGGCTCTGCGTCCCCGGTATCTCGCCGGCGGCGCACGAGACCGGCGGCCTGGCGGCATCCGAAAGCAAAAAGGGCGTTCCTGCGGGGACGCCTTTTTTGCCTTCCGGCGGTCGTCCGGGGCAATCTGTTACCGCTCTGTGGCGCGATGTTTCGGTTGTAAGCGTCTGCTTCAATGCCGCCGTCGCGTCCGCCGGATCGCTATAGTGGTCTCACTTCGAAACGAAAGGAGAGCACCATGAAACGCATACTCGTTGCCACCGCCGCAGCCCTGATCAGCACCGCCGCCGTCCTGCCGTCGCAGGCGTTCGCGCGGGGCGATGTCGTCGTGGTCCGCACCGCGCCGCCGCCGCCGCGCCATGAAGTCGTGCCGGCGGCCCGCCATGGCTATGAATGGGCGCCGGGCTACTGGAACTGGAATGGCCACCGCTACGTCTGGGTGCGCGGCCACTGGGAGCGTGTGCGCCCGGGCTATGTCTGGCATCGTCAGGAGTGGCGCCAGGGCGACCGCGGCTGGGAGATGGTGCGCGGCGGCTGGCACCGCGGCGACCGTGACGGCGACGGCGTGCCGAACCGCGTCGACCGCCGCCCGGACAATCCGAACCGCTCGTGACCCGTGCGCGGCGCGCCCTGCCGACCGTCAGGCCAGTGCCGCGCCGTCCTCGAACAACTCGCTGGCCATGCGTGCCAGGTCGTTCATGCCGCCGCCGGAAGCCAGGTGGGCGCGCAGCCAGCGCGCCTGGCCGCCATCCTTCATGAGGTGTTCGATCACCTCGCAGGCTTTGCCGAAGCCGGGATCCTGCGAGCGGCGCTTGAGCCGTTCGAGGTCGGCGCGGATCGCCTGCGCGACCGGCATCGACGCGCTTGACTCCGGATCGATCCAGGTGGCCTCGACGCCGTCGCGCGCCRCATTGAAGCGGTTCCAGATGTACAGCTCGCGGCTGGCGCTGGTGGGCCAGCGGCCCGGCTGGTCGGCCCATTCCAGGCACAGCTCGCGCGCATAGCACGCCAGCGCTGCCGCGTAGACGGGCCTCAGCGGCGTATCCAGCACGCGCAGTTCGATCGTCCCGTATTCCGGTTTCGGTCGCACGTCCCAGTAAAAGTCCTTGATGCTGTTGACGATGCCATGGCCGGCCAGTTCGTCGAAGTGGGCGCGGAAGTCGTCCCAGGTGCGGATCTCGTACGGCAGGATGCCGCTCATGGGGAAGGCGCCGACGACGTTGCTGCGCGAGCTGCAGAAGCCCGATACTTCTCCCTGCCAGCACGGCGAATTGGCCGACAGCGCGATGAACAGCGGCGCACGCTGCGTCAGCCAGGAGCACAGGTGCATGGCCTCGTCCGGCGTGCCCGCGCCGATGTGCACGTGCATGCCGAACACCGTAAACAGTTTAGCGAGATAGCCGAACTTGCGTTCCGACGCGAAGTAGCGCTCCTTCGGGTAGATGCGCTGTTCATTCCACTTCTGGAAGGGATGGGCGCCGCCGCCGGAGATCGATGCGCCGACGTCGAACGCGGCACGCTGCACCGTCGTGCGGATGTGCTCCAGCTGCTCGGCCGCATCGTCGAACGATGTCAGGATCGCGGTGGCCACTTCCAGCATCGACGTCGTGATCTCGGGCGTGTGCACCCACGGCTTGTCGTGCTTGTCCAGCAGGCGCAGGATGTCCGGGGCGGCCGGGAACAGGTCGAACGTCAGGCGGTCGAGCACCATCAATTCCAGCTCGATGCCCATCGTGCCCACCGTCGATGCCTTGAAGTCGGGCAGGAAGGCCGGGCCCTGTCCCGAGACAGCTTGCGCCTGCGCGTCGTGTTTCAGCCTGCTCAGGGCTTCATCGTTCATCAGTTCGCTCATTGCGTTCCTCCTCGATAGGTTTCGCCGGCATAGTGCAGGCCGAGCCAGGTCAGGCCGGGCGCCAGCAGGACGTTGAGGGCCAGCAGCGCGCCCATCACGGCGGTGGACGTCGCATCGAGCCCGGTGTAGGCATTCAGGGTGTTGTCGACGACGAGGCCGCCGTAGCTCACCAGGGAGCACATCGACAGCGTCATCGCGTGCTGCTTGCGCGTATCCCACGCGCTGCCCGGCYACAGCGCGAGGCGGGTGGCCGCGAGGCGGACGGCGAACACGGTCAGCGCAGCCACGATGGTCCAGCCGTGCAGTAGTTCCTGCAGGTCGACGAGCGCCGCGGACATCAGGAACAGCAGCACGTAGCCGATGTCCTGCGCCGTCTTCAACTGGGCCTGGAACACGTTGTCGCGCTTCTCGGCGTTGCGCAGCAGGACGCCCATCAGCAGCAGCGAGAGCAGGGCGCTGGCGGACATCACGGAGCACAGCCCGAGGTCGATCAGCAGCGCGGCCAGCAGCATGCCGGGACGCAGCGTCGCCGGCACCTTGCACAGCCGCGTGGCCAGCGCATACACACCGTACGACAGGACGGCGATCAGGGCGCCCACCACGAGCTTGCCGCCCTGGCGCAACAGCTCCGTCCAGAAGTCGCCGCTCGCGTCGACGCCGTGGGTGCGGGTCCACGCGAGCGTGACGCTGAGCGCCAGCAGCGCGACGAGATTACTCAGGCCGACCATGTTCGAGGTGGCGAAGGTGCCAGTGCCGCTCGCGTTTTCGTCCGCCACCATCGAACTGTGGATGACGGGATTGACGGCGATGAGGATCGAGCCGATGAAGATCGCGGCGCTCCACGGCAGGCCGAGAAGGCCCAGCGTGACGGCGGCCGCGCCGCCGCGGGCCAGCGTGGCGAGCAACAGGCAGGCGCCCTGGCGGCCGCTGCGCAGCAGCCACGCGAGGTCCATCTTGCGCCCGACCTCGAACAGCACGAGCGCTGCGGCGCCGTTGAGTAGTTCCTGGAATTGCGTCAGCAGCGCACTGTCGATGAAGCCGCCGCCGCTCGCGCCGAGCAGCAGGCCCGCGATCACGGCGCCATACAATTTTGGAATCCTGAAGCGCTGCAGCGTGAGGCCGATCACGAACGCCAGCATCAGGCCGGCGCCCAGCACGGCCAGCGGCGATAGCAGCCAGAGGGGCGTGGACAGTTCGTCATTCATGGCGCACCTCCCACGCGTGGGCGAGCGCGGTGAGCTCGCGCTCGATGACGTCGGCGCGCAGCTTCGCCTGCTGCTGCTGGCGTTCCGTCGGCGCCGGCGCGAGATCGCTGACGATGCGCGCACGGACGATGCCGGCATCGTCGCGCAGCGGGATCCACAGCTGTCCCGTGACGCTGGCGCCTTCGCGCCACACGGCGATGAATTTCGCACCGGTGCGGTCTCCCGGACGTCCCGGCTCCAGCAGCGTGAACGGCTGCAGCCACTCGGCATTCGGGAAGCGGCGCGCCAGCAGCACCTGCATGCCGCTGCGCTGCTCCAGCCGCGCATCGTCGCGCGAATACGGCAGGTGGATGCGGGTCTGGCTGATGCCGGACGTTTCCAGGCGCAGGCAGGTTTTATCGGTCACCCAGCGCCACGTGTCGCCATCGAGTACGCGCGGCTTGCCGCTTGACGCGTCGCGCCAGGCGACGAATAACGGAGATGCGGCGGGCTGCGGATTGCCGGCGTCGATGGCTTGCGCGGCCTTGGCCACGTCGTTCCAGTGGCTTTGTTGCCAGTCGCGCGTGACGGGTTTGTCCGACGGTTGCCAGCGCCACAGCGCGGCGGACCACTGGCCGTCGTCGTTGCGCCAGATCGCGGCCAGTTGCTGGTTGCCGGCGGTGTTGACGGTCACGGTCTTGCCGGACCACGTGTTGTGCCACGGCGGCGCATCCGCGTGGACGGCTTGCGTGAGGCGGTGCCATGCGATGGCGGCCGGCGGCAGGCAGGTGGCGGCCGGCGTCGGGATGGCGCGCCAGAACAGCATCTCCACGCGCTGGCTCCAGGCGCAGCGGCGCATCGTCGGTTCGCCCATGCCGGACAAGGCCGGGTTGGCGGGAGCCGCGCAGTCGCCGGGCCGCGCACCGCTCAGTTGCGTGAAGTCGGCGATGGCGGGCGTCTTGGGCGGTGCCGGCTTGCGGGCCGCCGCCTGCGATGGTCCGGGGAGGACGGCGCACAGCGCGAGCGTGCATGCAAACAGGCGGAACCGGTCGGCGCGGTGCCGGTGCGATGGTCGTGTTGGGGTCATGAAGATCGGCCCTCGTTGAAAGGCCTCGGCGCGGTGCGGCAGAAAGCTTGGATCCGTCCGGCGCGCGGAGGCATGCGGTCGCAGTGCGGCGCTGGTTGCCGCGTCTGGACCCGTTGAAAGAGTGGATGCTTCGGGTGCATCCGCGCTGCGGCGGTGCCGCATGGCGGCCAGGTCAACGCATTGCCTGCCGCTCGTTCTTGGTGTGTAAAGACTCAAGTATAGGGCAAATAATTCATTTGCTCAAATATGCTTGTCTTGCGTACATTTCCGCCATGCATTTTAGACTATCTACGGACGGGGCGGCGTACGGTTGGGTCAGCGAAAACGGTTGTGTTTACGCATCAGCGCCGCTGCGATGGCGCAAGTCCATCAGAGTGAGGTGAACAATGTTATTTGAAATGCACATGTCTGGCATTCAAAGAATAAATTTTTAACATATGCTGCACTGCACTATATTCAAGTCGTACCAGAGCAATACTTCTCGAACCCAACCTGTTGGAGCTCATCATGATCGCCAAACTTCGTATTGTTGCTGTCGTTTCCACCCTGTTGCTCACCGCGTCCGCCGCGAACGCAGTCAACACCGACAAATCCACCGAACCATCCACGCATCACAAATTGGCCGACTGCGTCGTTCCTTACTACCCCGCGACCTGGCAGGAGGAGGGCATGCACGGGAACGTTCGCCTGGCCGTGCGAGTCGGCGCGGACGGGGAGGTGCACGAGGCCAAAGTGGTCGAGTCGAGCGGCTACCGCGCGCTGGACAGGGCCTCGCTACGCGCCGGTTACAGCTGCAAGTTCGGAACGGAATCGAAAAGCGGCGACAGCGCATCCGAGTGGACCACGGTGCAATACAAGTGGGTGGCGCAATGATGGCGATGTATGCGCGTTGATGGCTGCCGGGGCACCAGTGGCGGCCAGCGATATTCAGTTGCACATACAAAAAAGCCACCTATATACACGGTGGCTTTTTCAATTTCCGACGTTGGAAAATTCGAACATGTTCCAAACAAGGCTGTGAAGTCGGCGATGGCGGGCGTTTTAAGCGGTGCCGGCTTGTGGCCCGCCGACAGCGACGGCACGGGGCGGACGGCACACAGCGCGAGTGAACCCGCGAGCAGGCAGGCTTGTCGTGGCGGTGGCACTGTGCAAAATTGATCTGACGGCTATAGCAGCGAGAATCTTTCACTGCAGGGTTTGTGATGGCGCAAGACTGGTAGATTGGTAGTGAGTTGTAATGACAAGCTCCATTTGTTGACGCCAAGGAAAAATTGGCTGCGAGAGCGATCATTCGGAAAGGGGACATCACTTCACACGGAGGCAAGGTGTTGGAGGGATGGGAGCATACGGCTTTGTTGAGCAAATCGAGCGAAGGCCGAGCTGACGCTATTTGTAACTGGTTTATAAGGCCGGCGGAGATGTGAGTTGTCGGAGCGCCGACCGTCGCGATCGGGAATATGCCGGCGCTGAACATGGATTCGAAGTTGATGTGCGGTTGGGGTGGGGTAATTCAGATTCTGGTGGCAGGGCAGGCGAGTACGGCAGTGCCATGAGGATGCCGGTGGTAGTGTCGGAGTCAAGGGAGGAAATGGAGTGGAAAAGAGAAAACACGCCCCGCGCTTGGAGCATGCTGTTCTCGACAGGAGCCTGTCGGGTTTCCTTACAAGAATAGGACGCGCGCCTCAATGCGTTTTGGTAATTCATTGTTTTTCAAGGGGGGTTATTTTCAGGTACGCTCCATGCTTTTAAGGCAAATGATGACTGCTACCGGTCATTTCCGAGCCAAAGCCGCAGGGCTTGGCCATATCGTTCGTACCCGAAAACGAGGAGCTTATGAAAATCGCTAAATTCCTGCACAATGCACTGGTTGCTTGCACTTTCTCGTACGCTGCCCACGCCAGCGCTGTTCCTGTTACGCTTCAAATCAACTCATCGGGGATCCTGACCGGCGCCCAAAACGTGGACGTGGGCGGAACCCTGTACAACGTCACCTTTGCCGAGGGTAGTTGCAACTCGCTCTTTAGCGGTTGTAATGCGTCGGCGTTTGCATTCAATACTCAGGCCGAAGCTGGGATGGCGGCCCAGGCGCTGCTCGACCAAGTATTCCTTGATAGCGCCATGGGACAATTTGACAGTGATCCTTCCAAGATACTCGGCTGCACATCCACAATTGTTTGCGATACACTAATTCCATACTTGCCCGAATCGGGTACGGTCGTGGCCACTGCTTTTTCCATCAACACCTCTCCCGCCTTTACAGATGGGGTCGCTAATTTTTCACCTCAGCTCAGCAACTTTGATACCACGACAAATCAATTTGTCGACTACGCCATTTTCGAACTCGCCAGGCCCGGCATTACCGTTCCCGAGCCCAGCTCCCTTGCCCTACTGGGCTTGGCGCTGAGCGGTATGGCCTACACGCGTCGTCGTAAATCTTAGGGCCGGTGCAGCTGCGCCGTCGCGCGGTAGTCGTGAGGTAGCCTGAGATTTTCGGACACTCTTGTTCGGAAGAGTTGCACTGAATCGCCACGAGTTCAGTAGACGTCCTTGGAATGGCAGAAAGTCGGCATGACGGGGGCAGCGCCGAGCAACTGCTGGGGTGGAAAATGGACACAGCTTAACTAGCCGGGATTTTTTGAAAACTTTCGCCGGCGTTTGAAAGTTTTTTCGGCAAAATAAGCCGTGCCTGTTACAGGGACGAGAACACCCAACACGCGCGTGTCGTCAAGACTGGGC
>NZ_JBFUDR010000082.1:0-21631 GCF_056404615.1 Massilia sp. P2_C2
CTCCAGCCCGTTCGACGCCGCGGCCACGATGAACCCTACTGAATGCAGCAGATCGACCAGCATCGCGCGGTTCTGCGGCACGTCGTCGGCGATCAGCAGGCGCCTGCGCTCGCCTTCGTAGCCGACGATGGTCTGCGGCGACGCCACGCTGGCCGGCCGGGTGTCCGCGACCGGCACCGTGAGTTCGAACGAGAATGTGCTGCCCTTGCCCGGTTCGCTGACGACGCCGATGGTCCCTCCCATCAGGCGCACCAGTTGCTGGCTGATGGCCAGGCCCAGGCCCGTGCCGCCTTCGCGCCGGCGCAGGTCGGCCACCTGCTCGAATGGCTGGAACAGACGTGCAAGCTGTTGCGTGTTCATGCCGATCCCGCTGTCGGCCACTTCGAAGCGCAGCCGCGTCGTGCCATCCTCGGTGCCCTGTTCGGGCGCCGGCAGCACGCGCAGCGCGACCTTGCCGCTGTCGGTGAATTTCACGGCATTGCCCAGCAGGTTGAGCAGCACCTGGCGCAATCTCGTCTCGTCGATCGCCACCGCTTCGGGCAGGCCGGGTGCGGGTTCGTAGCTGAACGCCAGGCCCTTTTCCTCGGCCTTGACGCGCATGATGTCGACCACGACCCGCAGGAACGACGCAAGGTGGACGGGCGCGGGGTGAAGGTCCATCTTGCCGGCTTCGACCCGCGCCAGGTCCAGGATGTCGTTGATGAGGGTGAGCAGATGCTGGCCGCTCTCATGGATGGTCGACAGTCCCGCCGACAACTGCTGCTTGCTCACCCTTTCCTGATCGCGCTGCAACAACTGGGCATAACCGATGATCGCATTGAGCGGGGTGCGCAATTCATGGCTCATCTGCGCGAGAAAATTGCTGCGCTGGCGCGCCAATCCGACCGCCTCGGCCAGCGCCACCTCGCGCGCCGCCTCGGCCGCCTTGCGCTCCCGGTCGATGGCGGCCAATTGCTCCAGCCGAGACTTCGTAATGGAAAGATTGGCGCGAAAATGCAGCAACGCCATTGACAGGACGAGCAGGCCGCAGGCGATCCATGCGGCCACCAGGCCCATCAGCAGGGTGTTCGTCGACATCCACTTCCCACGAAACTTGATCGACCTCAGCTCGACCGTGACCACCTGTCCGGGGGACGCGAAATTCGTCGTCAACTCCACGGCCGTCACGTGATCGAGCCGGAGGTAGCTCTTCGACAGCGGTATCTTGTGTGCGCGCCGCCACCAGTCCCCGGTGCGCAGGGCCTTCATGGGAATCGTGACGGTGGAATTGTGATCGAGCTGGATCAAGGCTTCGTTGTACCGCTGCGAGTCCCATTCCTCCGGGTCGGCAAACCCCGGGTCGGAATTCAACACGTGCAACTTGACCTGGCGTGGATCCCGATCAGAATGATAGCCTACATCCAGCGTCACCGAATCGAACCGCGACAGGTCGATTCCCTTGCCCGGCTCGCCCAACAGGAATTGCAGCTTACAGTACGGATACGGTACGGCCGCCCCGATGGCGCAACGCATGATGACGGCGTCCTTCGTGACGACCATGGAACCGGCCGAATTGCCGCCCATGTCCTTGCGGTCATCGGTGATCCTGACCCCATGCGGCTGGCGGGCGGAAATCTCGACGGTCCGGACCATCCCGTAATGCTGCCACAGCAGCAGAATGGGGGTTCCCAGCAACAACAGGATCACAAGGACGACAGTGATCCTCGTCGGACGGATGAGAGGCTGACTCATGGGTAGATCCATCGTTTCATGGTGGCGGCACGGCGTCCGCCGTCCGGTAGCGCCCCACGAAGGCGGCCAGTTCCTTCGAGTGATAGCCCTGCGCCAGCATGTCCAGCCGGGCCGCGAACGGCGCATAGGCCGGGTCGAGCCCGCGCAGGTGGTTGGCCCGTTCGCGGATCTCGCGCATGCTGCCGATCCGCGCCAGTTGCCAGAGCGCTTCGATCTCCTGGGCGGGCGGCGCGACCATGTCGGCCCCTTCCTCGACGCCCGCGCCCGGTTCCTGCGCCGGTTTTCCGAAGGTCCATTGCAAGGACAATAGCGTGCCGATGGTGCGCAGCAAGTCATCGTGGTCGACCGGCTTGGCAAGGAAGGCATCGGCGCCCGCTTCCCGGCAGCGCGCTTCRTCTTCRCGGCTGGCRCTGGCCGTGACGGCGATGACCGRGAGGCTGCTCCAYTGCGGCGTRCGACGGATGCGGCGCGTCGTCTCGTTGCCRTCCATGACCGGCATCATGACGTCCATCAGGRCCAGGTCGGGCTTGAAGCTGTCGAGCAGGACGAGGCACTCCAGCCCGTTCGACGCCGCGGCCACGATGAACCCTACTGAATGCAGCAGATCGACCAGCATCGCGCGGTTCTGCGGCACGTCGTCGGCGATCAGCAGGCGCCTGCGCTCGCCTTCGTAGCCGACGATGGTCTGCGGCGACGCCACGCTGGCCGGCCGGGTGTCCGCGACCGGCACCGTGAGTTCGAACGAAAACGTGCTGCCCTTGCCCGGTTCGCTGACGACGCCGATGGTGCCCCCCATCAGGCGCACCAGTTGCTGGCTGATGGCCAGGCCCAGGCCCGTACCGCCTTCGCGCCGGCGCAGATCGGCCACCTGCTCGAATGGCTGGAACAGACGTGCAAGCTGCTGCGTGTTCATGCCGATGCCGCTGTCGGCCACTTCGAAGCGCAGCCGCGTCGTGCCATCCTCGGTGCCCTGTTCGGGCGCCGGCAGCACGCGTAGCGCGACCTTGCCGCTGTCGGTGAATTTCACGGCATTGCCCAGCAGGTTGAGTAGCACCTGGCGCAATCTCGTCTCGTCGATCGCCACCGCTTCGGGCAGGCCGGGTGCGGCTTCGTAGCTGAACGCCAGACCCTTTTCCTCGGCCTTGACGCGCATGATGTCGACCACGACCCGCAGGAACGACCCGAGATGGACGGCGGCGGGATGCAGTTCCATCTTGCCGGCTTCGACCCGCGCCAGGTCCAGGATGTCGTTGATGAGGGTGAGCAGATGCTGGCCGCTCTCATGGATGGTCGACAGTCCCGCGGACAACTGCTGCCTGCTCACCCTTTCCTGATCGCGCTGTAACAACTGGGCATAGCCGATGATCGCATTGAGCGGCGTGCGCAATTCATGGCTCATCTGCGCGAGAAAATTGCTGCGCTGGCGCGCCAGTCCGACCGCCTCGGCCAGCGCCACCTCGCGCGCCGCCTCGGCCGCCTTGCGCTCCCGGTCGATGGCGGCCATTTGTTCCAGGCGCGACCTGGTGAAGGAAAGGTTGGCGCGATAGTGCAGCAGCCACAACGACAACCCGAGCAGGCCGCAGGTGATCCAGGCCGCCACCAGGCCCCTCAGCAGGGTGTTCGTCGATATCCACTTCCCACGAAACAGAATCGACCTCAGCTCGACCGTGATCACGTGTCCGGGGGGCGCAAAATGTGTCGACAGTTCCACGCCCGTCACGTGATCGATCCGGGCATAGCTCTTCGACAGCGGCACACCGCGCGGCATCCACCACCAGTCTGCCGTACGCAGGACATTCATGGGAATCGTGATGATGGGATGGGGCGGGACTTCGAGCTCGATTTCATTGAACCGCTGCGAGTTCCAGTCGCCCAGGGTAGAAAATTCCGGCTCGAAATTCATCAGGTGCAGCGCGAGTTCCCCTGGCTCGGGACCGGAATAGCGCACATCCAGCGTCACCGAATCGAACCGCGACAGGTCGATTCCCTTGCCCGGCTCGCCCAACTCGAATTGAAACGTGCAGTACGGAAAAGGTGTCGCCCCACGCACGTCACACCGCATGATGAAGGCGTCCTTCGTGACGACCAGGGAACCGAGCGAATTGCCTTTCGCGGTCTTGCGGTCATCGATGACCCTGACCCCATGCGGCTGGCGCGGGGAAATCTCGAAGGTCCGCACCATCCCGTAATGTTGCCACACCAGCAAGATGGGGGTTGCCAGCAACAATAAGACCACAAGGACGACACTGATCCTCGTCGGACGGGAGAGCGGCTGACTCATGGGCGGTCCAATCGCTTCTCAGCCTGGCAATCAGGCAGGAAACTTTAGTATATACCACGACATTCTTCAGTCCGACATCACAACGGCGGCACGGCGTCCTCGGTCCGGAAGCGCGCCACGAAGGCTGCCAGTTCCTTGGAGTGGTAACCTTGCGCCAGCGTCTCCAGGCGCGCTGCGAACGGCGCATAGGCCGGGTCGAGCGCGCGCAGGTGGTTGGCCCGCTCCCGGATCTCGCGCATGCTCCCGATCCGTGTCAATTGCCACAGCACTTCGATCTCCTGCGCGGGCGGGACGACCAGGTCGCCCTCCTCCTCGAGGTCCAGCGCGACGGGCTCCGCGGCCGGTTTGCCGACGATCCAGTCCAACGCCAACTGCTTGCCGATGGCGCGGAGCAACGCGTCGTGTTCGACGGGCTTGGCGAGGAAGGCGTCGACGCCCGCCTCGATGCATTTCACCTCGTCTTCACCGCTGGCGCTGGCGGTGACCGCGATGATCGGAACGCTGCTCCATTGCGGCATGCGGCGGATCCGTCGCGTCGTCTCGTTGCCATCGATGACCGGCATCATGACATCCATCAGGATCAGGTCGGGCTTGAAGCTGTCGAGCAGGACGAGGCACTCCAGGCCATTCGACGCCTCGGCCACGACGAACCCGACCGCATGCAGCAAATCCACCAGCATCGCGCGGTTCTGCGCCACGTCGTCGACGATCAGCAAGCGCTTGCGCTCGCCCTTGTAGCCGACGATGGTGTGCGGCGATTGCCGGATGGTCGGGCTGCTGTCGGCCACCCGGACCGCGAGTTCGAACGAGAACATGCTGCCCTTGCCCGGCTCGCTGACGACCTCGATATTGCCCCCCATCAGGCGCACCAGTTGCTGGCTGATCGCCAGCCCCAGGCCAGTACCGCCTTCGCGCCGCTTCAGGTCGGCGACCTGCTCGAACGGCTGGAACAGACGTGCGAGCTGTTGCGCGCTCATGCCGATGCCGCTGTCGGCCACTTCGAAGCGCAACCGCGTGGTGCCGACATCGTTCCGGTCCGGCGCCGGCATGACCCGCAACGAGACCCTCCCGCTGTCGGTGAATTTCACGGCATTGCCCAGCAGGTTGAGCAGCACCTGGCGCAGGCGTGTCTCGTCGATCGCCACCGCGGTCGGCAGGTCGGGCGACAATTCGTACTTGAACGCCAGTCCTTTTTCCTCGGCCTTGACGCGCATGATGTCGACCACGATCTGCAGGAACGCATCCAGGTGGACGGCGGTGGGATGCAGGACCAGCCTGCCCGCCTCGACCCGCGCCAGGTCCAGGATGTCGTTGATGAGGGTCAGCAGATGCTGGCCGCTCTCATGGATGGTCGCCAGGCCGGTGGCCTGCTGCTCGCTCAGTTTTTGCGCATCGCGCCGCAGCAACTGGGCGTAGCCGATGATGGCGTTGAGCGGGGTGCGCAATTCGTGGCTCATCTGCGCGAGAAAATTGCTGCGCTGGCGCGCCAGTCCGACGGCCTCCGCCAGGGCCGCCTCGCGTGCCGCCTCGGCCGCCTTGCGTTCCCGGTCGATGGCGGCCAGTTGTTCCAGGCGCGACTTGGTGATGGAAAAGTTGGCGCGGAAATGCAGCAGGCCCAGCGACAGGCCGAGGATGCCGCAGGCGATCCACGCGAACACCAGGCACATCAACAGCGTGGTCGTCGAGATCCATTTGCCACGAAACTTGATCGACCTCAGCTCGACCGTGATCATTTGTCCGGGGGACGCGACGTTGGTCGCGATTTCCACGGCCGTCACATTATCGAGCCGCGCATAGCTCCTGGACAGTGGGATCTTGCGCACGCCCCGCCACCAGTCCGCCGTGCGCAGGACGTTCATGGGAATCGTGACGGGTGAATCGGGGTGGAGTTCGATCTCGGCTTCGTTGAACCGCTGCGAGTTCCAGTCGCCCAGCGTGGAATAGCCCGGCTCGAAATTCATCACGTGCAGCTTGATCTGCTGTGGCTCCCCGCCGGAATAGCGCATGTCGAACGTCACCGATTCGAACCGCGACAGGTCGACGCCCTTGCCCGGTTCGCCCAACAGGAATTGCAACTTGCAGAATGGATACGTCGCGGCCCCACCCACCGCGCAACGCATGATGATGGCGTCCTTCGTGACGACCAGGGTACCGACCGAACTGCCGTGCAGCTCTTCACGGTCATCGGTGACCCTGACCCCGTGCGGTTCGCGGGCGGAAATCTCGATGGTCCGGAACATCCCATAGTGTTGCCACACCAGCAAGATTGGAGTCGCCAACAATAAGAGGATCACGAGGTAATAACTTATCCTCGTCGGGCGGGAGAGCGGCAGACTCATGGGAAGACCCATCGTTTATCGGCCTGGAATCAGACAGGAAAGTTGCAGTATATACCGAGGAAGTCTTCAGCCGGACGTCGTCCGGCCAGGTGACGCGTGGCGCGCTTACTTCACGTCGAGCAGTTCGACATCGAAGATCAGGTTCGCGTTCGGCGGAATCGGACCGGCGCCTTCCGCGCCATAGCCCAGCGCCGCGGGAATGACGAGCGTGCGCTTGCCGCCGACCTTCATGCCGTCGACACCCTGGTCCCAGCCGGGGATGACCATGCCGCTGCCGAGGCGGAACGTGAACGGCTTGCGGCCGATGGAACTGTCGAACTGCGCGCCGTGGTGCTGCGGCGCATCGGGCACGTACAGCCAGCCCGTGTAGTTCACGGTGACGTGGCTGCCGGCCGTGGCGGTGGCGCCGGTGCCGACCGTCGTATCGATCTTCTGGAAGGCGACGGGCGACGTGTCGGCCTTCATGGCGGCCGGCGCGGGGGCGTTGGTCTCGCCGGAACGCTTGCAGCCGGAAAGTAGAAGCGTGAACGCGAGGCCGAGGGCGCACGCGCGGAACATCGTATTCATGATAGGTCCTTGTTAAAAAGTTTTGACGAAGGCGCGCACGCCGCCCAGCAGCATCTCGATCGACATCGCCGTCAGGATCAGGCCCATCAGGCGCTCGAACGCCGTCATGACCTGCGTGCCCAGCACGTTCTGCAGGCGCTCGGCGCCGAGGAGGACGGCCAGCCAGACCACGGCGACCGCGGCCAGCGCGGCCACGTGCACCATGACGTCCTGCGCCGTCTGCGCCGTGAACAGCAGCACGGTCGCGAGCGCCGACGGGCCGGCCAGCGCGGGGATCGCGAGCGGCACGATGAACGGCTCGCCGCCTTCGCTGCGGCCCAGCACGCCGTCGGGATGGGGAAAGATCATGCGGATGGCGATGATCAGGAGGATCACACTGCCGCCGATGCGCAGCGAGATGTCGGTGAGCTGCAGCGCCGCGAGGAAGTGGCGGCCGAAGAACATGAACAGCAGCAGCAGGAGAAAGGCGATGGCGCATTCGCGCACGACGATGCGCGAGCGGCGGGCGGGGTTCACGTCCTTCAGGGCCGTCACGAACAGCGGGACGTTGCCGAAGGGGTCCGTGACCAGCAGCAGCAGGATGAAGGTCTGGAAGAAGCTCTGGGTCATGGGCGTTGTTATTGTTATGGCAGGCGCGATCTTAGCACGCGGATCGCAAACGTCATGGTGGGCACGGGGTGCCCACCCTACGGCAATCGCACAATCGTAGGGTGGGCTCCCCGAGCCCACCAGGCGCCGGCGAGTTAACGAAAAAGGGCGGCACCGCAGTGTCGCCCTTTCCCGTCAGGTATCGAACCGGATCAGTTCTGCTCGAACTTCTTCAGCCACGAAGCCAGTTGATGCGACCGCAGGCCGTCGTAATCCTCGAACGGCTGGTGGATCCACGGATTGTGCGGCAGGTCGACCAGGTGGTAGTCCGGCTTGATCGACGACGTGCCCTTGACCCAGATGACGGCAGAACGCACTTCCGTCACGTCCGTGTAGTTCGCCTGCAGGTGCTCGCGGACCTTCACCAGGGTGACGCCCGAATCGGCCAGGTCGTCGACCAGCAGGATGCGGCCGGCCAGCGGGCCCTTGGTCATCGTCATGTACTTGGCGATGTCCAGGTCGCCCTGCTTGGTGCCCGCCTCTTCACGGTACGAGCTGGTCGACAGGATCGCCAGCGGCACGTCGAAGATGCGCGAGATCGCATCGCCCGGGCGCACGCCGCCGCGCGCGAGGCACAGCACCATGTCGAACTTCCAGTTCGATTCGTACACCTTCAGCGCGAGGCGCTCGATCAGGCGGTTGTAGTCATCCCAGGAGACCCACAGGTCCTTGTCGGTCGATGGAGGCGTCGTCATTTCGGTTATTCCCAGTTTCTGCTTGTGGCTGACGTCCCTGCCCCACGGGTAGCGCGGCAGGGACTATGTACTTCGATATCAGGCCGCGAACGGATGGCGCAGCACGATGGTTTCTTCGCGGTCCGGACCGGTCGACACCATGTCCACCGGGATGCCGACCAGTTCTTCGATGCGCTTGATGTACGCGCGGGCGTTGGCCGGCAGGTCGTCCATCGACTTGGCGCCGACGGTGCTGTCCTTCCAGCCCGGCATTTCTTCGTACACCGGCACGCAGGCTGCGGCTTCTTCCGCGCCGACCGGGAAGATGTCGACGTCGCGACCGTCGATCTTGTAGCCGGTGCACAGCTTCAGCGATTCCAGGCCGTCCAGCACGTCCAGCTTGGTCAGGCACATGCCGGTCACGCCGTTGATCTGCACGGAGCGGCGCAGCAGCGCGGCGTCGAACCAGCCGCAGCGGCGGGCGCGGCCCGTCACGGTGCCGAACTCATGGCCGATGCGCGACAGGTGCTCGCCAACGCCGGCATCCGTCGGCAGTTCCGACGGGAACGGGCCCGAACCGACGCGGGTCGTGTAGGCCTTGGTGATGCCCATGACGTAGTGCAGCATGCTGGGCCCGACGCCCGCACCGGCGGCGGCATTGCCGGCCACGCAGTTCGACGACGTGACGAACGGGTAGGTGCCGTGGTCGACGTCCAGCAGCGAGCCCTGCGCACCTTCGAACAGCAGGTGGCCACCGGCCTTGTGCGTCGCGTACAGCGCGGACGACACGTCGCCGACCATCGGACGCAGGCGCGGCACGAGGGCCAGCGCGTCGTCGTACACCTTCTGGAAGTCCAGCGCCTGGCCGCCCAGGAAGCCGGTCAGCACGAAGTTGTGGTATTCGAGGTTCTCGCGCAGCTTCTCGGCAAAGCGCGTCTCGTTGAGCAGGTCGGCGATGCGGATCGCGCGGCGCGCCACCTTGTCTTCGTAGGCCGGGCCGATGCCCTTGCCCGTCGTACCGATCTTGTTGACGCCGCGCTTCGCTTCGCGGGCGACGTCGATGGCGACGTGGTACGGCAGGATCACGGGGCAGGCTTCCGAGATCTTCAGGCGCGACGCGACTTCCACGCCGGCCGCTTCCAGCTTGTCGATCTCGCGCATCACGTCGGGGACGGAGACGACGACGCCGTTGCCGATGTAGCAGGCGACGCCTTCGCGCATGATGCCCGACGGGATCAGTTGCAGCGCGGTCTTCTGGCCCTTGATCACCAGCGTGTGGCCGGCATTGTGGCCGCCCTGGAAACGCACCACGCCGGCGGCGTGGTCGGTCAGCCAGTCGACGATCTTACCCTTGCCTTCATCGCCCCACTGGGTGCCGATGACAACGACGTTCTTAGCAGTATTTGACATCATTAACCTAAGTTTTTGAGAATCCAATTTCCTTGTTCGAGGACGAGCACGCGGTCGCACTCGAACTCGTCCTGTACATTGTCGTGACCCGGCATGGACTGGATCACCGTTTCGCCGCTCTTCCTCAGCTCGGCGATTTTTTCGCGCAGTTCGGGCGCGTTGCCCCAGGGGGCACGAATGGAGTGCTTGCGCTCGGCCGTCGGCAGCAGACGGGCCAGCTCGCGCAGGTCGAGCGAGAAGCCGGTCGCGGGACGTGCGCGGCCGAAGACCTCGCCCACGTGGTCGTAACGCCCGCCGCGCGCGACGGCGTTCGGCAGGCCCGGCACGTACAGCGCGAACATGGCGCCGCTTTCGTACTGGTAGCCGCGCAGGTCGGCGAGGTCGATCGCGATTTCGGCGCGGCCGAGCGTGGAACCGGCCAGCGCCGCGAGTTCCGCCAGCGCGCGGGCGATGCCCGGCAGCGGCGGCAGCACGTCTTTCGCGCGGGCCAGCACATCGATGTCGCCATACAGGTTGGGCAGCGCCAGCAGCGCGGCGCGGGTCTGTGCGGAATAATTCGCAGTTGCCTCTTCCAGGTCCGGCACGTCCTTCGAGCGCAGCAGGGCGTACAGCAGCTGCTCGTCGCGCTTGGCGGCCTCGTCTTCAGCGAGGATGGCGCGCAGCACGCCGACGTGCGACAGGTCCAGGCGCGGCTGGTCGAAGCCGGCCAGCGCGAGCGCGGCGAGCGCCAGTTCCTGGATTTCGGCATCCGCTTCGAGGCCGGCGTGGCCATAGATCTCGGCACCGATCTGCAGCGGCTCGCGCGTGGCGTGCAGGCCGGACGGCTGGGTGTGCAGCACGCTGCCGGCATAGCACAGGCGGGTGACGGTCTCGCGGTTCAGCAGGTGCGCGTCGATGCGGGCGACCTGCGTCGTCATGTCGGCGCGCAGGCCGAGCAGGCGGCCGCTCATGGAATCGACGAGCTTGAAGGTCTTCAGGTCGGTGTCCTGGCCGGCGCCGGCGAGCAGCGAATCGACGTATTCGAGCAGCGGCGGCATCACGAGTTCGTAGCCGTAGGTACGGAAGGTGTCGAGCATCAGGCGGCGCAGCTCTTCGATCTTGCGCGCTTCGGACGGCAGGACGTCGGCGATATTCTCGGGCAGGAGCCAGGTGGGCATGGGCAAAGCGGGTCGGATTATTAAAAGTCGGACAACAGTCGGGCGGCACGAACGCGGCTTTGCACGCATTCATTGCGCCGAATCGACGATTTTAACCCAAAACGCGGGTCGGTTGGCGATGAAACGGGGATCAACGTTGTCGTTGTTCCACGTAAAGGACGGGTCGTGGTGTGCATGGTGGGCACGGGGTGCCCACCCTACGGTCGGCATACGGCATCACGATGCATTCACCGATCACGGAATTTCCTCGTAGGGTGGGCATTTGAGGCCGGGGCCCTCAAATGAAATATGCCCACCGAACGCGACCGAACCCGCGACGGCGTTATTTACCGGCGCCGGGGCCTTTAAAATACTTGAAGAACTCGGAACTGGAATCCAAAACGAGCACGTCGTTCCTGCCCTTGAACGTGGCCTTGTAGGCCTCCATCGACCGATAGAACCGGTAAAACTCCGGATTCTTGCCGAACGACTGGGCATAGATCTGCGACGCCTGCGCATCGCCCTCCCCCTTGATCGTCTCGGCGTCGCGCTGGGCGTCGGCCAGGATGGTGCTGCGCTGGCGCTCGGCGTCGGCGCGGATCGTTTCCGCCTCCGCCGCGCCCGTCGCGCGCAACTCGTTCGCGATGCGCACGCGGTCGGCCTTCATGCGTTCATAAACCGCATTGTTGACCTGGTCGACGAAGTCGATGCGCTTGATGCGCGCGTCGACGATCTCCACACCCAGGTCATGCGTGTCCCGGGCCAGGTCGGCCCGCACGGCCTCGGCGACCTCGGTGCGCTTGCCGCCGGCCAGCACGTCGGCCAGGTTGCGCTTGCCGATCGCGTCCGTGAGCGCATTGCGCACGAGCTGGTTCAGGCGCTCGCCGCCGCGGTCCGCGTTGGCGCCGACGGCGACCGCGTACTGGCGCGGATTCGCGATGCGCCATTTGACGAACGCGTCGACGACCAGGTCTTTCTTATCGAGCGTCAGGAAGCGTTCGCCGTCCGGCGTATCGAGGATCTGCAACCGCTTGTCGAGGTACACGACGTTCTGCAGGGGCGGCGGCGCCTTGAAATTCAGGCCCGGCTCCTTGATCACCTCGCGCAATTCGCCGAGCGCGTAGACGACGGCGTAACGGTGCTGGTCGACGACGAACACGGTCGTCGACGCGAGCGCGACGACGATGCCGGCACCGATCAGGATGGCTAGCAGGCGGCTCATCAGCGGCTCTCCCGTTCACGGCCCGTGTCGCGGCTGCGCAGGTCGCGCGTGCGCGCGGACTCGCCGTTCGCCGGCGCTTCCGGCTGGGCCGGTTGCGCTTGCGGCTGCGGTTGCGACTGAGCCTGCGGCTGCGCGGGCTGCTGCTGCGGCACCATCACCGGGCCGGAGCCGGCGCTGCGGGCGGCCTCGTTGGCCGTCGACTGGGCCAGCAGGCGGTCGAGCGGCAGGTAGATCTGGTTGGTGCCGGTCTTGGCGTCGATCATGACCTTGCTGGTGCTGGAAAGGATTTGCTGCATCGTCTCGATATACATGCGGTCGCGCGTGACGGCCGGGGCCTTGGCGTACTCGGCCACGATCTTGTCGAAGCGCGCGGCATTGCCGGTCGCCACACTGACGACGTTGGCGCGGTAGCCTTCCGCATCCTGCAGCAGGCGCGCGGCGCGGCCCTTCGCTTGCGGGAGGATATCGTCGGCAAACGCCTGTGCCTCGCTGCGCGCCCTGGCCCGTTCTTCGCGCGCCTTGCCGGCGTCCTCGAAGGCGGCGACGACCTGGTCGGGCGGCTGCACGGATTGCAACGTGACGCCGACGATCTCCGCACCCAGCCGGTAGCGGTCGGTCATGCGCTGGATCGCCTCGCGGGCCTGGATCGGCAGCTTGTCGCGGCCTTCGTACAGGACGGTGTCCATCCTGTTCTGGCCCACGAGTTCGCGCACGACGGTCTCGGCGGCGTCACGCACGGTCTCGGCCTGGTCGCGGTTGTTGAACACCCAGGCGACCGGATCCTTGATCTTGTACTGCACGGAAAACTGGACATCGACGATGTTCTCGTCGCCCGTCAGCATCAGCGCCTCGCTCGGCTGCTTGTTGCGCACGTTGGCACGGTAGCCGATCTCGGCCGTTTGCACCTGGGCCGTGTTCACGGTCTCGTGGCCCTGGAACGGTGCCGGCCAGTGCCAGTTGAAGCCGGGGCGGGCGATGTGCGACAGCTTGCCGAACGTCGTGACGATGCCGACCTGCCCGTCCTGCACGATGAACGCGCCGCTGGCGAGCCAGATCAGCACGACGATGGCGCCGATGACGGTGGCCGTCAGGCCGATGCCGCGCGCGTCCGGACGGAACGGACCGCCGTCGCCGCCACGCTTGCCGCTGAACAGGCGGTTGAGGCGCTGGTTGAAGTCGCGCCACAGCTGGTCGAGGTCGGGCGGACCGTCGTCGTCCTTGTTGTTGGTCGGGCGGCGGCCGTCGTTCGACTTGGGGGTGTGGCCCCAGCGTGGCGGTGCGGCGGGCCGATCGTTCAGGGACAGCACGGGCACGCCGGGCACGCGCGTGCCGGCGCGACGACCGGTCGGCGCCAGCCGCGCGCCGATCCGTTTAATCAGAGAAACAAGCATAGGCTAGTGGGGTCCGGGATGCGAAGTCGCGGGCAGGAGGTCGGCTGCGGCCGACTGGACGTCGGGCGCAAAGCCGCGCTTGTCGTCTTCCTCCTCGCCTTCCTGCTCGTCGGCGCCAAGCACGGCGGCGCCGTTGCCGGCTGCCTCGACGATCGCGTCGCGCAGCAAGTCGAGGCCGGCACCGCTCCGGGCGCTGATGAAAACGCGGCTGATCTTACCATATTCATCACGCTCGATCCCCGGCTCGAGGCCCGCGGCATCGATCTTGTTCCACACGAGGATCTGCGGAATATGGTCGGCGCCGATCTCGCGCAGGACCTCGTTGACCTGGTCGATCTGCTCCATCCGCACGGGCGAGGCGCCGTCGACGACGTGCAGCAGCACGTCGGCGTGGATGGTTTCTTCCAGGGTGGCGCGGAATGCGGCGACCAGCTGGTGCGGCAGTTCGCGCACGAAACCGACGGTATCGGACACGACCACGTTGCCGACGTCCTGGCCGAGGTACAGGCGGCGCGACGTCGTGTCCAAGGTCGCGAACAGCTGGTTCGCGACGTACACCCCGGCCTTCGTCAGGGTATTGAACAGGGTCGACTTGCCGGCGTTGGTATAGCCGACGAGCGACACGGAAAAAGTCTTGTTGCGCCCGCGCGAGCGGCGCTGGGTCTCGTGCTGCTTGCGCAGTTTGGTGAGACGCGTGCGCAGCATCTTGACGCGCTCGCCGATCAGCCGGCGGTCGGTCTCGAGCTGGGTCTCGCCGGGGCCGCGCAGGCCGATACCACCCTTCTGGCGTTCCAAGTGGGTCCAGCCGCGGATCAGGCGCGTGGCCAGGTGCTGCAACTGGGCCAGTTCGACTTGCAGCTTGCCCTCGTGGCTCTGCGCGCGCTGCGCGAAGATGTCGAGGATCAGGCTGGTACGGTCGACCACGCGCACGTTGAGGCGCCGCTCCAGGTTACGTTGCTGGGCGGGCGACAGGGCGTGGTTGAAGATGACGATCTCGACCTTGTCGGCGAGAGCGGCCTGCGCGATCTCGTCGGCCTTGCCGCTGCCGACGAAATACGCAGGATCGGGACTGTTGCGCTTCGCGGTGATCGTGGTGATCGGTTCGGCCCCTGCCGAGCGCGCCAACAGGGCCAGTTCTTCCAGGCTGGCTTTGAAATCGCCAGCGCCGAAATCGATACCGACCAATGCGGCGCGCATGGAGTTGCCGGAAACGTCAGCCATCGACCTCACTCGGCGTCTTGTTCGAGGTTGAGATTGACGGCGCGGGCCGGGACGACGGTCGAGATAGCGTGCTTGTAGACCATCTGGGTAACCGTGTTACGCAGCAGGACCACGTACTGGTCGAAGGATTCGATATGGCCCTGGAGCTTGATCCCGTTGACCAGGTAGATCGAGACAGGGACGTGCTCTTTGCGCAAGGCGTTGAGGAATGGGTCTTGTAACAGTTGCCCTTTGTTGCTCATGACAGCTCCGTGATGTTGTTGTCGTATAAAAATTGTGGCGGGATGCCGGATTTCAAGTGGCTGCGCCAACATTCTCAAGCTGTGAATGTTCGCCCAAGCTAACTGTAACCTGTTTTGGTGTTTTTTGTCGTACCGCTATGGTTAATCCTGGCTTAAAAAGTACCCGGGACTCACGAAAAACATTTACGACAAATGGATTTCATTGGGTGGGCACGGCCAACGCGACGCGAACGTCACGCGTGGGCTCGGGGAGCCCACCCTACGATCATGCCATTGCCGTAGGGTGGGCACCCTGTGCCCACCATGCGTTTGCGTCATACGCGCCCCGTGGCTATTCGCGCCCTTTGTCGAACGGGTTCTTGCCGCTCTTGAGTTCGATCCTGAGCGGCGTGCCGATCAGGT
Organism: Massilia sp. P2_C2; assembly: GCF_056404615.1. Classification (NCBI taxonomy): domain Bacteria; kingdom Pseudomonadati; phylum Pseudomonadota; class Betaproteobacteria; order Burkholderiales; family Oxalobacteraceae; genus Massilia; species Massilia sp. P2_C2. The sequence goes on from NZ_JBFUDR010000082.1 coordinate 15,265, forward strand.
CGAACGTGTCGCGGAAATGCTTTTCCAGGTAACGCTTGTACGGCTCCGTGACGCCATCCAGCGCATTGCCGTGGATGACGATGATCGGTGGATTCTGACCACCCTGGTGGGCGTAGCGCATCTTCGGACGCGTGCTGCCCTTGCGCTTCGGCTCCTGCTTCTCGATGGCTTCCTGCAGCGCGCGCGTCAGGCGCGGCGTCGACAGCTTCGCCGTGGCCGCGGCGTACGCGGTGTCGATGGCCTTCATCAGGTGGTTGATGCCCGTGCCCTTCAGCGCCGAGATGAACTTCGTCTCCGCGAAATCGAGGAAGTTCAGCTTGCGGTCGATATCGTTCTTGATCTGGTCGCGCTGGTCGGACGTCAAACCGTCCCACTTGTTGACGGCGACGACGAGCGCGCGGCCCGTTTCCAGGATGAAGCCAGCGATGTGCGCGTCCTGCTCGGAGATGTCCTGCTGGGCGTCCAGCATCAGCACGACGACGTTCGCCTCCGAGATCGACTGCAGCGTCTTCACCACCGAGAATTTTTCGATGGCTTCGAAGACCTTGCCGCGGCGGCGGATGCCGGCCGTGTCGATCAGCGTGTAATTCTTGCCGCCCTTCTCGAACGGCACCTCGATCGAATCGCGCGTGGTGCCCGGCATGTCGAACGCGATCACGCGCTGCTCGCCGACGAGGGTGTTGATCAGCGTGGACTTGCCGACGTTCGGCCGGCCCACGAGGGCGATCTTGACGCCGTAGTCCGCCGGTTGCAGCTCCTCGGCTTCTTCCGGACGCTGCTGCAGCGCCTCGTCGATGGCCTCGTTGACGAGGTCGAGCACGCCGTCGCCGTGGGCCGCGGAGATCACGTACGGATCGCCCATGCCCAGCTCGTAGAAGTCCGCGGTGACGGACGTGTACTTCATGCCCTCGCTCTTGTTCACGACCAGCATGACCTTGCGGCCCGACTTGCGCAGGAAATCGGTGATGGTCTTGTCGTGCGGGGTCAGGCCCTGGCGGCCGTCCACGATGAACATCACGACGTCCGCCTCGGCGACGGCCTGGCGCGTCTGCAGCGCCATCTCGTGCATGATGCCTTCCTTGGCGACCGGCTCGAAACCGCCGGTATCGATGACCAGGAACGGCCGTTCGCCCATGCGCCCTTCGCCGTAGTGGCGGTCGCGCGTCAGGCCGGGCAGATCCGCCACCAGCGCGTCGCGCGAGCGGGTCATGCGATTGAATAATGTCGACTTCCCGACGTTGGGGCGACCTACGAGTGCGATTACCGGCTTCATTGAATCTTATTCGACCGCGATGGCGGTCACGGTTCCATTTTGTGTTTGAAAGATCAGGTTCGAACCCGCCACCAGCGGGGTCGACGTGATGGCACTGCCATCGGTCGCGGCACGGGACAGGAAGGCCCCGTCCTCGCGCGACAGGAAGTGCACATAACCCTGGTAGTCGCCGACGGCGACGGCACGGCCATACGACACCGGCGTGGACAGGTGGCGGTAGGCCAGCTTGTCGTTCTTCCACGCGCTCGTGCCGCTGTCGCGGTTGTAGGCATAGACGGCGCCCTTGTCGTCCGCGGCGAACACGAAGCGCTGGTCCGCGGCCACGCCGACCTCGGACGAGAGATCGCGGGTCCAGCGCGGGCTGCCGGTGGCCAGGTCGAAGCAGCCGACGCGGCCCTGGTACGAGACGGCGCACACGTCGTTGTCGATGATGAACGGCGTGCCGCCCATGTCGGTGACGCGTTCCAGTTCCGTCGCGCCGCGCGCCACGCCGACCTCGATCTCCCAGCGCGGCGCGCCGGTGGCGAGGATCAGCGACATCAGCTTGCCGCCCGGCTGGGCGATCAGCACGTCCTTGTCGTGGATGACCATGCCCGGCGCCAGGCGCAGCGTGAGTGCCGGCGCGGTGCGCTGCACGGTCCATTTCTTCTGGCCCGTCTTCGCGTCATAGCCGACGATGCGGTTGTCGATGCTGCGCGCGACGACGATGCCCTGCCCGACGACCGGCGACGACAGGATCTCGGAGGACAGCTGGGCATCCCACAGCTTCTTGCCGTCCATGTCGAACGCGAGCAGCATGCCCTTGGCGCCGCCCAGCACGATGACGTCGCCGTCCGTGCCGACGCCCGCCGTCAGGTCCATGCCCGCCCTGGTACGCCAGATCTGGCGGCCCGTCGCGGCTTCCGCGCGCACGAGGGTACCGTCGCCCCCGGCTGCGATGATCGTATTGCCGGCCAGCGCGGGTGTGAACAGATAGCTCTGCGACTTGCCGACTTCCAGCTTCCATGCCGTGCGCACGGCCATCGAGCCCTTCAGGTCGACCAGCGGTGCAGGCTGGTTGCCCTTCGGCTTGGATGCGAACGGATTGAGCGAGGAGCAGCCCGCCATCAGGGCGAACATACCGACACCAACGAGCTTCCGGGTAATACGCATATTCTTCTTACCTTGTTCTATGAGTCCAGAACGCCATGCGCGCGCGGGTGCAGCCCACCCGCGCGCGCACGACGGTGTCCAATCTTACGCTGCCGCTTTCTTGTCGGCCGGCGCGCCGCCGATGGCGTCCAGCTTGACTTGCACGACCTGGCGGCCCGGATGGTTCTGTTCCATCTTGTCGAGCGCGGCCTGGTAGGCGGCGCGGGCTTCCGCCAGCTTGTTCTGGGCGACGAGGATGTCGCCCTTGCGATCCTGCACTTCGCCCGCGAACTGCGCCGGGAAGTCGCCGTTCAGCTGGGCCAGCGCCTGGTCGTACGCCTTCTCGTCCAGCAGCACGCCGGACAGGCGCAGCCTGGCGATCGCCTTGTACTCGTCGTCGCCGTGGTCGACCGCCCATTGCAGCTGGGCCTTCGCGGTCTTGAGGTCGTTCGCGTCGAACGCGGCCTTGGCAGCGGCCAGCGCGGCCATCGGGGCATAGGCCGTCGAGCCGAACTTGCTCTCGATGTCGCCGGTGATGCGCTGGACCTTGGCGGCATCCTTCGCCTGGATCGCCGCGGTCAGGCCGTCATACAGGCCGGACGCTTCCGCGGTCTGGTTGCGCTGGTGCGTGTTCCAGAAATTGTAGGCGGCGTAGCTGCCCAGCGCGATGATCAGCACCCAGCTGATCAGGTTGCCAAAGCGGTCCCAGAAGGCCTTGAAATTGGCTATCTGTTCCTGTTCTTCGAGATCGTATGCCATGGACGTTCGTGTTCTTCGTTATGTGGTTGGAAAGGCTCCCGCGCTCTGCGCGGGCTCGGTTTATGGATGGTAGTGCACGTGGTCGTGGTCGTGGTCGTGGTCGTGGTCGTGATCATGGTCGTGGCTGCCCACGATCTGGTCGACGATGTAATCGACGGCTTCGTCGAACGGCACGCTGTGCTGCTGCTGGCCGCCCTCGCCTTCGCGCAAGGCCTTCACGGCCACGACGCCGTTCTTGACCTCGTCTTCGCCGATGATCACGGCGAACGCGGCGCCGGAGCCGTCGGCCTTCTTCATCTGGCTCTTGAAGCTGCCCGCACCGGCCGGCGTGGCGCAGTGCAGGACGACGTCCAGGCCGGCATCGCGGATGCGCTCGCCAAGGATGAACGCCTTCATCTGCGCATCTTCGCCCTGGTGCACGAGATAGACGTCGCACTGGGCCGGCTCGGCCGGTTCGCCCTGCGCCTTCATCAGCTCGATCAGGCGTTCGATGCCCATCGCGAAGCCGATGCCGGGCGTGGCCTTGCCGCCGAACGTCTCGATCAGCGGATCGTAGCGGCCGCCCGCGCAGACGGTGCCCTGCGAGCCGAGCAGGTCCGTGACCCACTCGAACACGGTGCGGTTGTAGTAATCGAGGCCGCGCACGAGGCGCGGGTTGACGGTGTACTGGACGTTGTTCGCATCCAGGATCTTTTTCAGGCCCTCGAAGTGCGCGAGCGATTCGCCGCCCAGGTAGTCGAGCAGCTTCGGCGCCGCGTTGACGAGGTCCTGCATCGCCGGGTTCTTGGTGTCCAGGATGCGCAGCGGGTTCGCGTGCAGGCGGCGCTTCGCTTCGGCGTCGAGGACGTCGATGTTCGCCTCGAAATAGGCGATCAGGTCGGCGCGGTGGCGCTGGCGCTCGTCCGCGTTACCGATCGAGTTCAGTTCCAGGCGGATGTTATCCAGGCCGAGGTCGTCCCACAGGCGGCGGCACAGCATGATCAGTTCCGCGTCGATGTCCGGGCCGGAGAAGCCGATGGCTTCCGCGCCGAACTGGAAGAACTGGCGGTAACGGCCGCGCTGCGGACGCTCGTGACGGAACATCGGGCCTTTGTACCACAGGCGTTTCGGGCCGTCGTAGGCGAGGTTGTGCTCGATGACGGCACGCACGACGCCGGCCGTGCCTTCCGGACGCAGCGTGAGCTGGTCGCCGTTCATCGAATCGGTGAAGGAATACATCTCCTTCTCGACGATGTCGGTGACGGCGCCGATGGCGCGCGCGAACAGCCCCGTTTCCTCGACGATGGGGGTGACGATCTTCTGGTAGCCGTAGCTCTTCAGCACGGATTCAGCGGTGTTTTCGAACAGTTCCCACAGCGGCGCGTCGGCCGGGAGGATGTCGTTCATGCCTTTGATGGCGACGATTTTCTCTGCTTTAGACATATTCTTTTGTTCTGTTAGCCGTAGGGTGGGCTCCCCGAGCCCACGCGTGACGTATGCGGTTCGCCCGCGCCCGCGTGGGCACGGGGGTGCCCACCCTACGCTTGTTTGCCGTAATTCTTCTGTACGTAATCGAGCACGATCGTCTTGAACTCATCCACGATCCGCTCGCCCCGCAGTGTAGCGACCTTTTGCCCATCCACAAAGACCGGCGCCGCCGGCGACTCGCCGGTACCCGGCAGCGAGATGCCGATGTTCGCGTGCTTCGACTCGCCCGGCCCGTTCACGATGCAGCCCATCACGGCCACGTTCATCGCTTCCACGCCCGGATAGGTCTTCTTCCATTCCGGCATCTGCTCGCGCAGGAACGTCTGGATGTTGTCCGCCAGTTCCTGGAACACGGTCGACGTCGTGCGGCCGCAACCCGGACAGGCGATGACCATCGGCGTGAACTTGCGCAGGCCCATCGTCTGCAGGATTTCCTGGCCCACGACCACTTCCTTCGTGCGGTCGCCGCCCGGTTCCGGCGTCAGCGAGATGCGGATCGTGTCGCCGATGCCTTCCTGCAGCAGCACGGACAGGGCGGCCGTCGACGCGACGATGCCCTTGCTGCCCATGCCCGCTTCCGTCAGGCCCAGGTGCAGCGCGTAGTCGCAGCGCTTGCCCAGTTCGCGGTAGACGGCGATCAGGTCCTGCACGCCGGACACCTTGCACGACAGGACGATTTTTTCACGCGCCAGGCCGATCTCCTCGGCGCGCTGGGCGTTCTCGATCGCCGACGTGATCAAGGCTTCGTACATCACGGCCTGGGCGCTCCACGGCTGCGCGCGCGTGGCGTTCTCGTCCATGATGCGCGCGAGCAGCGACTGGTCCAGGCTGCCCCAGTTGACGCCGATGCGCACCGGCTTGTCGTACTTGATCGCGGTCTCGATCATCTGGGCAAACTGGGTGTCGCGCTTGGCGCCCTGCCCCACGTTGCCCGGATTGATGCGGTATTTCGACAGCGCCTGCGCGCACGCCGGATAATCGCGCAGCAGCAGGTGGCCGTTGTAGTGGAAGTCGCCGACGAGGGGGACGTCGACGTCCATCCGGTCGAGCTGTTCGCGGATCGCCGGCACGGCGGCGGCCGCTTCCGGCGTATTCACGGTGATCCGCACGATTTCCGAACCGGCGCGGGCCAGTTCCTTGACCTGGATGGCGGTGCCGATCACGTCGGCCGTGTCCGTGTTCGTCATCGACTGCACGACGACGGGGTGGTCGCCGCCGACCCACACCTGGCGCGCACCGTGCTGCACGAGCACGCCGCGGCTGGCGCGGCGCGGCAGCGGGCCGGACGCGATGGGCTCGTTGGCGTTGTTCGAAGAAGTCATCTTTCTCGTGTTCCGTTCTTGTTGCAGCTTATTTATTGCAATTTATTTATTGCAATTTATTTATTGCAAATTTACGCGCGCCAGCGTCTTGCCCGGCACGGGCGGCAAAGCGACGGCATTGCCGCGCAAGGTGGCCGTGACGCCGGTCGGATTGCCGACCGTCACGCGCACCGGCTGTTCGACGTTGACGGTCTCCGTGCTACCCGCCTTGACGAGGCGCGACAGCAGCGGCGCACCGCCCTTGGCCGGCCGGACTTCGATCCACGAATCCTCGCGCACGTTCAGCACGAGGGCGTTCGCGCCTGCGGGCGCGGCGGCGCCGGCCGGCGCAGGAGGCGCAACCGGTGCCGTCGTGGCCGGCGTCGTGACTGCAGCCGCGGCGGGCGTGGCCGGCGGCGCCGGGATGGTCGTCGGC
>NZ_JBFUDR010000083.1:0-21630 GCF_056404615.1 Massilia sp. P2_C2
GATTTAAATTTCCCATGATTTGTCGCATTATCGCTGAGTAAATTTATGTTTCACTCAGCATATTGAACTGTTGCGCATCCGCAAGAAGCTCCCTATCCCAACAAAAAAGTTTCTTACCAGTAGTAGATTTTCACCAGGAAAGTATATGATTCCTGGCACACACAGTTGAACGCTGCATTTGTAAAGGGCAAAGCCCGCGAAAGCGGGTGACGCAAAGTCAACGGTCTAACGGGCTCCGGCTCCAGGACGGCAGGACTGCCAGATGCACACCGACACGGGCTTGCGCCCGTCGTATTCGGATGCTCCTGCGCACGATCCTGCAAATTTTTGATTTAAGGATACGTACGCGATGAAATCGGTCCGCCACTCCCCCCGCATTCTGTCGATGCTGATCGCCGGCGCTTTTGCGCTCGGTTCCGCACCTCATGCCTTCGCCGCGGGCGTCGCCACGCCACCGGATGGCGGTTTCGCACGCGGACGCATCATCGTCGAAGCCCGCCCGGGCCTGTCGGACGCCGACCTGGACCGCATCCTGAAGGAACACGGCGGCAAGAAGCACAAGATCGGACAAAGCGGCCTGCACGTCGTCGACCTGCCGCCCAGCGTGTCGGAGCAGGACGTCGTCGCGAAGCTGTCGCGCCGCCCGGAACTGAAGTTCGCGGAGCTCGACCGCGCCGTGCACCCGGCAATGGCCGTCAACGATTCCTACTTCGGCAGCGAATGGCACCTGAGCAAGATCAACGCGTCGACCGCCTGGGATACCGCGATGGGCAGCGGCGTGACCATCGCCGTGCTCGACTCCGGCGTCAACGTCAACCATCCGGACCTGAAAGCCAATCTCGTCCCTGGCTACAACGTCTACAGCAATAACACCGACCTGACGGACGTCTGCGGCCACGGCACGGCCGTCGCCGGCACCGCTGCCGCCACCAGCAACAACGCGACCGGCGTGGCCGGCGTCGCGGGCGCGGCCAAGATCATGCCGGTGCGCATCTCGTACGAAGACCCCACCCTCGGCTGCTATGCCTATTTCAGCACGATCGCCAGTGGCATCACGTACGCCGCCGACCACGGCGCCCGCGTCGCCAACATCAGCTATGTCGGCATCGCCGGCAGCAGCGCCGTCCTGAGCGCCGCCCGCTACATGAACAGCAAGGGCGGCGTGGTCATGGTTTCGGCAGGCAATAACAACAAGGACGAGAACGTCACGCCGGATCCGGCACTGGTCGTCGTCTCCGCCACCGACAGCAACGACGCCAGGGCCAGCTTCTCGAGCTGGGGCAGCTTCGTGACCATCTCGGCACCGGGCACGTACATCTGGACGACCAACAACTCCCTTGGCTATTCGCAGTGGCAGGGCACGTCGTTCTCGGCCCCCGTCGTCGCCGGCGTGGCGGCACTGATGATGTCCGCCCGTCCCGACCTCAGTGGCGACCAGATCAAGTCGCTGCTGTATTCGACAGCCGTCGACCTCGGCGCCGCGGGCCGCGACCCGATCTTCGGCTACGGCCGCGTGAACGCCGCCGCCGCGGTGCAGGCTGCCAGGGCCTACCAGGCGTCGACCGACACGACCGCGCCCGTGGCGTCGATCGCCGCACCGCTGGCCAACAGCACGGTCTCGGGCGTCGTCGCCGTCAACGTCAACGCCAGCGACAACGTGGGTGTCGCCCGCGTCGACCTGACCGTCAACGGCACCGTGGTCGCCACCGACACCAGCGCGCCGTTCAGCTTCAGCTGGAACTCGGCCGGCGTCGCCAACGGCATGGCGAATCTCGTGGCCGTCGCCTATGACGCCAAGGGCAACGTCGGCCGGTCGACCACCGTCGCGGTGAACGTCGCCAACCAGAGCACCAGCACGACGCCCTCGCCCTCCGGTACGGACACCACGCCGCCGGCTGTGAAGATCAGCAATCCGGTCGCGGGCAGCGTCAGCGGCACCGTGTCGGTGTCGGTGAGCGCATCGGACAACGCGGGTGCCGCCGGCATCTCGACCGTTCTCAAGATCGATGGCGTGACGTTCGCCCAAGGTACCGGCGGTACGCTCAGCTACAGCTGGAATACGCGCAAGGTCGCCTACGGCCAGCACGTGCTGACCGCCGTGGCGCGCGATGCCGCAGGTAATACGAGCACCACGTCGGTGACCGTGACCAAGCAGTGACGGAACCGGTGCGGGCCCGCTGCCGGCGGGCCCGGCTTTGCCGAACGGGCGGATTACGCTATAATGCGTGCCTCGGGCGGCTGTAGCTCAGCTGGATAGAGTACTTGGCTACGAACCAAGGGGTCGTGGGTTCGATTCCTGCCAGCCGCACCACTTATACGAAAGGCCAGATCGCAAGATCTGGCCTTTTTCATTGACGCTGCCGTGTCTGGTCGTATCAGGATCGCTCTTTTCCAAACGGCAAATGTCCGCTATAATGCGCGCATCGGGCGGCTGTAGCTCAGCTGGATAGAGTACTTGGCTACGAACCAAGGGGTCGTGGGTTCGATTCCTGCCAGCCGCACCAAAATTCGAAAGGCCAGATCGCAAGATCTGGCCTTTTTCATTGGCTGTGTCCGCACGTCATTGCCGGCCAGAGCGCTGCCGGCTGCCGTTTCTTCCGCAATCAGGTCCGCAGCTTCTTGATGATGCTGCGGTTCCCCAGGATCTCCTCGATCTGCTCGAAGCGCACGGGCTTGACCATGTGGTGGTCGAAGCCCGCCTCGAACGCCAGCTGCCGATCCTTTTCCTGGCCCCAGCCCGTCACGGCCACCATCACCGTCATCGTGCAGCACGAGAGGTCGCGGATGCCGCGCGCCAGGTCATAGCCGGACATCTGCGGCAGGCCGATGTCGAGGAAGGCATAATCGGGGCAGAAACGTTTCGCGGCCGCCAGCGCGTCGGCACCATTGTGCGTGATGACGACGCTATGCCCCATCGCGGTCAGCAGCGCGCCAATGCTGTTGACGAAGTCGACGTTGTCGTCGGCCAGCAGGATGCGGTAAGTCTCGGCGCTGATGAACGACGCCGGCGTCGGTTTCGCGGGGAGTTCCGGATCGACGACGATCGGCAGGCGCACGACGAACTGGCTGCCGTGGCCAAGGCCCGCGCTGTGCGCCTCGATCGAACCGCCGTGCAGCTCGACCAGCTTGCGCGCCAGCGACAGCCCCACGCCCAGGCCCGCGTTCGAACGCTCCAGCGTCGAATCCACCTGCACGAACATCTCGAACACCATGTCCAGCATGTCGGGCGCGATGCCGATGCCGGTATCGGACACGACCAGCTTGAGGGTGCGGTCGTCCACCGTCGCCTTCAGGCCCACGCGGCCGCCGCGATTCGTATACTTGGCCGCATTGTTCAACAGGTTGGACAGGATCTGCGCGAGACGCGTCGCGTCGCCGTTCAGGAACACGGGACGGTCCGGCAGGTCGATCACCAGTTCGTGACCATGCAGTTCGATGTACGGCCGCACCACCTCGAGCGCGTCGTTGACGACGGCCTTCAGCTCCACGCGGCCGCTCTTGATCGTGAACTTGCCCGTGTTGATGCGCGAGACGTCCAGCAGGTCGTCGACGAGGCGCACCATCTGGCGCAGCTGGCGCTCCATGATGTCGGTTGCGCGCTGGGTGGCCTGGGCGTCCCCGCTGCGCAGCCTCAGGATGTCCAGGCCCGTGCGGATCGGCGCCAGCGGATTCCTCAGCTCGTGCGCGAGCGTGGCCAGGAATTCGTCCTTGCGGCGGTCGGCCAGACGCAACGCTTCTTCCGCGCGCTCGCGCACCTGCATCTCGTGCTCCAGCGTCGCATTGGCTTCCTGCAGCGCGTGCGAACGGCGGCCGATCTCGGCCAGCATGTCGTTGAACGCGGCGACCAGCACGCCGATCTCGCCGCTGTCGTTGCCGGGCACGCGCAGGGTGAAATCGCGCCGCTGCATGACCTGGCGCGCGACGTTCGTCACGGCGGCCAGCGGGCGCGTGATGGCGGCCTGCAGGCGCGAGGCGACGAGGCCGGCGATCACGAGCGCGCCCAGCATCACCGCGCCGAGAATCGCGCCATAGCTGAGCAGGCGGTCGACGAGCCCGTAGCGCGAGCGCAGGTAGACGGTGCCCACCATCTCGCCGTTCTCCACGATGTTGCGGAACACGGCCACCTCGCCACCCTCGATGCGGTAGCCGGACGGCGCCGGACGCGCCGGGATCGACTGGTTCGGGGCTGCCGCATAGGTGGCGAAGCGCGCGCCGTCGCTCGTGTAGATGGCGGCCGCGAGGATCTGCGGCCGCACGCGCAGCACGGCGAGGTTCTGGCGCGCCGTTTCCTCGTCGTTGAACGTCAGCGCCGGCGCGGTCACGCGCGCCATGATGTCGGCCTGGGTCATCAGGTCGTCCGTCCAGTAGCGCTGGAACGCGCGCAGGTCGAACAGCAGCATCGCGAGCGACGCCGCCAGCAGGGCGACGAACGTCGTGGCCACCGCCATCAAGATCAGTTTGCCGCGGACCGTGCCGCCGTCGCGCACCGCCATCACTGCGCTCCTTTCTGGACCCGGTTCGCCACCGTCAGCAGGCGCGAACTGAGTTTGATGCCATTGCGTTCCGCCGCATCGAGGGAGACGTCGAAGCGGACGCGCTCATCGACGATGCGGAAATTGATCACACTACCGACCTGCAAGCCGCTCTCGCACTCGGTCACGATGAGCATTGCGCCACTGGCCTGGCGCACGATACGCGCGACCCGCTGCTGATCGAACCCGCCCACGAACAGCAGATGCACGCGCGCCGCCGCGTCGGCTTCGCGCAGTTCGCGCACTTCGATCGGGCGATTGTTGATGGTACGTCCCGCCACCACACGGGCCAGCTCGACGGCCAGGTCGTCGGCGCCGATCACGCCGATCGTCAGCGGCGCCGCCGCGTCGGCAAAGGCGCTCGCGGGAAAATCGGTGTAGCCGAGGAATTTATACAGGAAGGCCGCTTTCACGCGCCGTTCCAGTGGCACGCCCGGCACCGCGCTCTGCGCGCGCACCGGCGGCACGAGACCCATGCCCGCGCACAGCGCAGCCAGGGAGGCCAGCGTCCAGACGGCGAGCGAACGGCGCAGGCCGCGCTTCGTGGATCGGTTCAGGTGACAGTGCATCGGCCGGATGGCAAACCCCAGGCTGGAAACGGCGGCAGTGAGCGCCCTGCGGAACGGCCGCATACGATACGTCGGGCATGCGGTCCGCGGACCGGACGTCGTGATGACAATACGGACGCCGCCGCGCACGGCCGGCGCCCGCCGCGGCCATGATAGCCGGGTAAGGTCATCAATGGCAACGCGCGGCGCCCGCCCGCGAGGGGAAGAATCCGCAAAAACGTAAACAATTGCTGGGCGTCCTTGAACATTTTGCTATCGTAGAACATTTTCTTTTATGCACCAAGAGCGTCCCGATTGGAAATGACCTCAGCTGTATCATTTATGAAGCCAATGGCAGACATCAGAAATTTGAATTGGATTTCTTTTTTGCGATGCAGCATTATGAAGCTGTCTCCTCTATTCTCCTCCAAGGATAGATTCAGCCCGCTCCCGTAGCGGGCTTTTTTTTGCCCGTCTCCCCGGGAGGGCGTGGTTACCCTCGCCACCATCGCCCCCCCCCCTCCCCCCGCGTGTATGCATGCTGTACCGCAATAAATTCCGGCATTCGCTGTTGCATCCTGACCACCCGCGCCTGTTTCACTCACCAGAATCCACGTTTTCCCAGGTTCGTGCCATACCGAGTCGTGCCGCCCCCGCCTGCGATTTGGTGTAGGATTCATTCTCTTTTCGTTTAGATAACAATATTTACCGCGCTATGCTCCATACCGGCAGGTCCGCACACTCCTCCAGCTCGTATGACTGGTCCGCTTCCCGGCTCGGCGATCCGCAGCGATGGCCGCAGACGCTGAGGATGGCGGCCGATCTCATGTTCAACACCCCGCTCCCGCTGCTGCTCGTATGGGGCCGGGACATGACGGTCGTGTTCAACGAGACTTATGCCGCGCTGGCCGGCCCCGCTTACGGACGGGTGCCTGGCGGCAGCGTCCCGCCCGTGATGCCACCGCCGCTGGCCGTCGGCGGCGACGAGCTGGAGCGCGCCTGGAGCGGCGAATCCACGTGCGCCCCTGGCCGCGCGCTTACGTTCGCGGGCAGTACCGGCGGCGGTACCTATGACCTGCATTTCACGCCGCTGCGTGACGCGGACGGCAAGGTCGCCGGTGTGCTGTGCGCGCTCGCCCCGGGCGCCGCGCCGGAAGCCGCAGCGGCGGAAGCGGCCGGCCCCTTGCGCATCCTCGTCGTCGAAGACAACGTCGACTCGCAATACCTCGTGTGCGAGATGCTGCGCGCGTTCGGCCACGAGGCGGACGGCGTCGGCCATCCGCACGATGCGCTGACGCGGCTGGCGGCCGCAACCTATGATGTGTTGTTCACCGACGTCAGCCTGCCCGGCATGTCGGGCGTCGAGCTGGCCCGCCAGGCGTTGTCGCAGGCGCCCGCCATGCGCGTGATCTTTGCCTCGGGCTATGGCGACACGCTGCTGCGTCACGTGGAATTCCCTTATCTGTCATTGCAGAAACCTTACGAGCTCGACCAGTTGCAGCAGGCCCTCGACAAGGTATCGCACCCGCTGCCCGTGCGTACCTGAACGATGGGTCAACGGTGTGCAGGGAAGCCCCCGGGCTGGGCTAGAATCGACATACGGCTCGTCCCGCGCCGTGGACGGACATGCCCGCGCATTCCGCGCGGCGGCGCAGAGCCCAGAACGATGATCGATTTCGAGCCGAACGGCCATGCCCCCTGCCTTTCCGAGCCGAGCGCCACGCCCGGCCCGGTCCCGACCGCCGCGCCGTTCGCCTCGATTTCCCCGGGAGCCCCAGTGTGAACGACGAGCGCGACCAGTTGCGGCAGCCGCCCGCGCAGCCCGCCCCGGCCGTGCCCGACGCGGCCGCGGTCGCGCGCGAGCTGCAGGAAGCGCGCGAAGCCCTGCGCCTCGCCAATGCACGCATGGAAAACATGCTCGAAAGCCTGGTCGACGGCTTTTGTGCCGTCGACCACCAGTGGCGCATCATGTACATCAACGGGCGCGCGCTGGACATGCTGGCGCCCCTGCAAAAAACCCGCCCGAACCTGATCGGCCACGACCTGTGGGTCACGTTCCCGGAACTGAGCGGCAGCCTGCTGGAAACCGTGTACCGGCGCGCCATGGTCAGCCGCGAGACGGCGATCCAGGAATTCTTCTGGCCCGCCCTGAAGCGCTGGTTCGAAGTGCGCGCCCATCCGTCACCGGACGGCCTCACGCTGTACTTCCAGGACATCAACCGGCGCAAGGCCGACCAGCAGGCCTTGCAGCAGGGCAACACCCGCCTGCAGGTGGCATTGGCCGCCGGGCGCCTGGGCGATTGGCGCTGGGACGCCGCCAGCGACCGCGTGATGCTGGGCGAACGCGCCGCCGAGATCTTCGGGCTGCCGGCGGAACAGCCGCTCGCGTGGAGCGAACTGCGCGCCCGCCTTGATCCGGGCGACCGCGAGAGCGTGCGCCGCGCGGTGCTGCAGGCCTTTGCCGGCCACAGCGACCTCGAGCTCGAATGCCGCCTGCCGCGCGCCGGCGCCGAACCGCGCTGGGTGGCGCTGGTCGGCCGCGCCGACTATGCCGACCAGGTGCGGCGCGAAGGCGTGCTGGGCATGACGGGGGTCATACAGGACATCACGGCCCGGCGCAGCGCCGCCGACGCGCTGCGCCAGAGCGAGGAAGTGCTGCGCGCGCTGGCCAACACGATTCCGCAGCTGGCCTGGATGGCCCAGGCCGACGGTGCCATCGTCTGGTTCAACGAACGCTGGTTCGAATACACGGGCACGACCCCGGACCAGGTCGTGGGCTGGGGCTGGCAAAAGGCCGTCGAGCCCACCGTGCTGCCCGCCGTGCTGGACCGCTGGAGAGCGTGCATCCAGAGCGGCGATCCGTTCGAGATGGAATTCCCGATCCTCGGCGCCGACGACGGCTACCGCTGGTTCCTGACCCGCGTGAACCCGGTGCGCGACCGCCACGGCAAAGTGCTGCGCTGGTTCGGTACGAACACGGACGTCGACGAGGTCAAGCGCGCCGAACAGGCGCTGCGCGACGAATCGCACGTCCTCGAACTCCTCAACAGCACCGGCAGCGCCCTCGCCTCCACGCGCGACTTGCGCTCGCTGCTGCAGGCCGCGACGGACGCCGCCAGCGGCATCGCCGGCGCGCGCCAGGGCGCATTCCTGTACCACGGCCGCCGCGACGGCCTTGACGCCGGCAGCCTGTTCACGCTGTACACGGTCTCCGGCGGCAGCCCGGCCGGGTTCGAGGCGTTCGGCGAGACCGGTCCCAACGGCCTGTTCGGACCGGGACTGGCGGACCGCCCGGCCGGCCTGGTGCGCTCGGACGACGTCACGCACGACCCACGCTTCCGCGACACGACCCCGTTCGGCCTACCCACCGGCCACCCAGCCGTGCGCAGCTACCTGGCCGTGCCCGTCGTCGGCCATTCCGGCGAACTGCTCGGCACCATGTTCTTCGGCCACCCGGAGCCGGGAATATTCAGCGAACGCACCGAACGCATCGTGCGCGGCATCGCGGCCCAGGCCGCCGTCGCCATCGACAACGTGCGCCTGTACGAAGCCGCCCAGCGGGCCGCCGAGGAACGCAAGGTCTTGCTGGAAAGCGAACGCCAGGCGCGCGCCGAGGCCGAGCGCACGAGCCAGATGAAGGACGAATTCCTCGCCACTTTATCGCACGAGCTGCGCACGCCGCTGTCGGCGATCCTTGGCTGGGCCCAGGTCCTGCGGCGCGGCAGCCGCGACCAGAACGACCTGCAGAAAGGCCTGCAAACGATCGAACGGAATGCGCGCGCCCAGGCCCAACTGATCGAAGACCTGCTCGACATGAGCCGCATCACGTCCGGCAAAGTGCTGCTCGACATGCAGGCCGTGGCGCCGGCCAGCTTCATCGACGCCGCCATCGAGACCGTCCGCCCGGCCGCCGACGCCAAGAACATCCGCATCGAAAAACACTATGTCGCCGACCCGGGCCTCGTCGCCGCCGACCCGGCCCGGCTGCAACAGGTCGTGTGGAATCTGCTGTCGAATGCCATCAAGTTCACGTCGCGCGACGGCGTCGTCAGCATCGACCTGGCCCGCATCGATACCAACGTCGCCATCACCGTGCGCGACAACGGCATGGGCATCCGTCCGGAGTTCATTACGCATGTGTTCGAGCGCTTCCGCCAGGCCGACGCATCCATGACGCGCCGCCATGGCGGCCTCGGGCTGGGTCTCGCGATCGTGAAGCACCTGATCGAGCAGCACGGCGGCACGGTGCGCGCGGAAAGCGCCGGCGAGGGCAAGGGCGCCAGCTTCACCATCGAATTGCCGCTCGCCAAACAACAGCCCGCGCCTTCGACGCGCAGCAGCGCGCGCGCCGCCATGATCCTGCCGACGCCGGCAACTCCCGACATGATGGTCCTCGATTTATCCGGCACGCATGTGCTGGTCGTCGACGACGACCGCGACGCCCGCGAGCTGATCAAGCGCATCCTCAGCGATTGCGGCGCGGACGTGCGCATCGCCGCCAGCGCGCGCGACGCGTTCACGCAATTCCGGGAGCACGCCCCCGACCTCCTGATCAGCGACCTGGGCATGCCGGAAGTCGACGGCTTCGAACTGCTCGACTGGGTACGCCACCTGTCGCGCGACGAGGGCAGCCAGGTGCCGGCCATCGCGTTGACGGCCTTCGCCCGCTCGGAAGACCGGCTGAGCGCGATGGAAGCGGGTTTCTCGGCACACATCTCGAAACCGGTCGAGCCGAGTGAACTAATTGCAACAGTTGCCTCAGTGGTAGGCCCTGCGGCGCCGCTCGCAAATCGTGTCCCGGCCTCCGTTCAGGGCCGAAATGGCGTACGCTAGTGTCATGATTGATGTTCCTACCAAAGGACGCGGCGCTGTCCTACAAGAAATTCTCAGCGTTTTGCTAGACTATGGAATGTTGCGCTAGAGCCGATGCTCGTTAACGATTTAACGGCACCGGCCTTGATTTAACGAGAATACGCATGCCCAGCCGACAAGACATCCTGAACGCGAAGATCCTGGTCGTAGACGATTCGCCCGACAATATCGAATTGATGGAAGAGATATTGCGCGAGGAAGGCTACACCGATGTCAGTTCGACGATGCTGCCGGAACAGGTATGCCCATTGCATCGCGAGCACAACTACGACCTGATCCTGCTCGACCTGCAGATGCCGGGCCTGAACGGCTTCCAGGTCATGAAAGGCCTGAAGGAAATTGAACAGGGTGGCTATCTGCCCGTGCTCGCCCTGACGGCCCAACCGAGCTTCAAGATCGCCGCGCTGGAAGCGGGCGCGCGCGACTTCATCAGCAAGCCGTTCGACCTGCTCGAAGTGCACAAGCGCATCCACAACATGCTGGAAGTGCGCCTGCTGTACAAGGAACTGGCCCAGTACAGCCGCGCCCAGCAGGAACTCGCCCTGCATGACGCCCTCACCGGCCTGCCGAACCGCCGCCTGCTGGAAGACCGCATCGAGACTGCGCTGCAGCACGCCAACCGCAACCACCACAAGGCCGCGGTCATGTACCTCGACCTGGACGGCTTCAAGGCGATCAACGACACGTACGGCCACGCCTACGGCGACGAGATCCTCAAGATGGTGTCGCAGCGTCTTTTATCGAATTCGCGCAAGGAAGACACCGTGGCGCGCCTGGGCGGCGACGAATTCATCGTCCTGCTGGCCGACGTGCACAGCCTGACCGACGCGCAGGGCCCGGCCGCCAAGCTGGTCGAGGCGCTGTCCGAACCGTTCTTCATCAACGACCTCACCTTGCAGCTGTCGACGAGCATCGGCATCAGCCTGTATCCGGACGACGCCGAGAACGTCGTCGACCTGATCAGCATTGCCGACTACGCGCTGTACGAAGCCAAGCGCGCCGGCAAGAACCGCTACTGCGCCAACGGCAGCGCCGCCCGCCAGGCCGCGCTGGCCGTCAAGCCGGCCATGCCGACGCCGGCGCCCTCGCCGGCCGTCCTGCCTTCGGCGGAGCTGGTGCAGCACCGCTGACGCCAGACCTTCAACCAACCACGCCCGTAGGGTGGACGGGTCTCCCGTCCACGCGGTGATACGCACAGTCAAAGTCGTCGAGTACGTGAGCGGAGCCACGCGGTGATACGCACAGTCAAAGTTGTCGAGTACCTGAGCGGAGCCGTTCGTTGGACGCGTGGAGTCATTGAGTCCGGGGGACTCAATGACAAGCCGTCCACCCTACCAAAAACAAACGGGCGCGGCCTTCCACGGCCGCGCCCGTCCGGGATCCAAAACGCGGTTCAGGCCGCGCCAGCCGTCTTCTCGCCCCCCGGCCCGAGGGCCCGGCAGCCGATGGCTTCCTGGTTATGGGCCTCGATGGCGGCCGCGTTCTGGTGGTCCGAGCTGGCATCCACCTTTTCCGGCGGCACCTCGATGCGGGTGATGCTGGACGCGACGGAGACCGGGTCGCTGGCCGGAAACGTCATTTCCACGGCTTCGTCGAGCAGGGTTTCCTTGGCGACGGCCTCGCGCGGTTCGGTTTCGGCGCTGGCCATCGTGCGGATCGCGCGTGCCCATTTGACGAGTTTCAGGTCGGCCAGCTCGGCGATGGTGTTGATGCCGAACGCATCACGCAACGCGTCCGCCTGTTGCTGGGTGACGTTCCGCAGTGCGGTCACCGGCTGGTTGACCAGTTCCCGGAAACATTTGTCATGATGGGAATCATTTAC
The DNA here is from genome assembly GCF_056404615.1 of Massilia sp. P2_C2. NCBI lineage: Bacteria > Pseudomonadati > Pseudomonadota > Betaproteobacteria > Burkholderiales > Oxalobacteraceae > Massilia > Massilia sp. P2_C2. The sequence continues at coordinate 11,775 of NZ_JBFUDR010000083.1, forward strand.
GATGATCTGAATATTCATGTCTGTCCTTTCAAGTTGGCGCCTGGTCCTTCTCTGACATGGTTGGCGCAGACACGTTTTCAATATCGCACAGGGTCTCGACGCGGTATGTGCGGCAGCGAACGATGCTGCCCGGTTGCCGCGCACGATTGAAACTGGGTATTACCGGGCCGTGCTATCATGACGTATTGCAACAGTTTTTATCAATTTATTTTGCAAAGCGGCACGCTCTGCTATTCTGCCGAGCTTGTGAATACGTGTACCTAGCCTGTACAAAACGCCGTGTCCCACATCGATAAACCAAAGATTCTCGTCGTCAACGACGATGCCGCCAGCCTGCTTGCACTGACGAGCCTGCTGGAACAATGGGCCGACGAAAGCAATTACGAGGTCTTGTCGGCGCGCTCCGGCCAGGACGCGTTGCGTCAGGTGCTCCGGCACGATTTCGCCGTCATCCTGCTCGACGTCAACATGCCCGGCATGGATGGCTTCGAGACGGCCGAAGCGATCCACCAGCGTCCCCGCTCGGCCGATATCCCGATCATCTTCGTGACGGCCTTCCTCGCCGACGAGATCGACCGGCTCAAGGCTTACCAGCGTGGCGCCGCCGACTTCATGTTCACCCCGGTGATCCCGCAGGTGCTGCGCGCCAAGGTGCAGGTCTTCGTGGCGCTCGCGACGAAGAACGAACAGCTCAAGCGCCAGGCCGAAAAACTGTCGCAGCGCACGACGGAACTCACCGCGACCAACAAGCGCCTCGTGCGCGAGATGGAAGAACGGCGCGCGGCCGAACGCAAGAGCAGCGCCAAGGATGAATTCCTCGCGATGCTGGGCCATGAATTGCGCAACCCGCTGTCGGCCATCAGCAGCGCCGCGTCGCTGCTGGGCATGCCGGGCGTCGGCGCCGAGTCGATCGCACGCGCACGCCTGATCATCCAGCGCCAGAGCCAGCATTTGTCGCGCATCGTCGACGATCTGCTGGATCTGTCGCGTGCCATGTCGGGCAAGATCCTGTTGTCGCGCAAGCGGCTCGACATCGCGACGCTCGTGTCGAGCTGCCTGGACACGTTCCGCGCCACCGGCCGCATGGCCGGCTACGACATCGACGCACGCCTGGCGCCCTCCTGGGTCGACGGCGACCCCACACGGCTCGAACAGATCACCAGCAACCTCATCGATAATGCGCTGAAGTACACGCCGGCCGGCGGCCGCGTCGCCATCACGGTCGCGCAGGACGGTACCGACGTCGTGTTGCGCGTGAGCGATTCGGGCGTGGGTATTGCGCCCGACTTGCTGCCGCACGTATTCGACGTGTTCGTGCAGGGCGCGATCTCGATCGACCGCTCGCAGGGCGGCCTTGGCATCGGCCTGTCGCTCGTGCGGCGTCTCGTCGAACTGCATGGCGGGACGGTCAGCGCCAGCAGCCCCGGCACGAGCAGCGGCAGCACGTTCGAGATCCGCCTGCCGCGCGTGGAGGCCGCAGCCGCGGACACGCCGGCGCGCGCCCGGCCACACGAAGCCGCCAAGCCGACGGTGCTGCTGATCGAAGACAATGACGACGGCCGCGAGATGATGGCGACGATGCTGGAGTCGTTCGGCTATCCCGTGCTGCAGGCCGGCGACGGCGTGGAAGGCGTGCGCCTGGCGTGTGCCCACAACCCGGATGTCGCCCTGGTCGACATCGGCCTGCCCGGCATCGACGGCTACGAGGTGGCGCGCCGGCTGCGCGAGGATCCGGCCGCACGTGCCATGCGGCTGATCGCGCTGACGGGCTATGGCCTCGAAGAAGACCAGCGCCGCGTGCTCGACGCGGGCTTCGACCTGCACCTCGTCAAACCGGTCGAACTGAACGCCCTGCTCGAGCAGCTGGGCGCCGCGGCGGCGCGGCCGCGCGAAGGCGAACCGGTACCGGCCCCGGCCTCGTCGGCCGCGGCCGGCTGAAGCGCGCCGTTACAGCGTATCCATCAACTCCTGCTTGCGCATGGCCATTTCCTGGCCCAGCGCGAGCAGGTCGAGGCCGCTCTTCTTCACCTTCGCGAACATCTCTTTCTCTTCCTCCTCGACGTGATGGTCGACCTGCTCGCCGAGGACTTTCACTTTCGCGTCGAACAATTCATCGTCCGGCTCCATTTCCTGCAACTGCTTGATGAGATCCTTCGCCGCGGCATGCTCGACGATGGCCTCTTCGACCAGGTCCTCGGCGTCCTCGACCTGCGCGCTCACGGCCGGATAAAAGATTTCCTCTTCGATCGTCGTGTGGGCGATCAGCGCCTTGCAGATCTTTTCCTTCAGCTTTTCCTTGCTTGCCCTGGCGCGGTCGCCCAGCTGCTCGAATTGCTCGAACATCTCATGGACTTCGCGATGGTCCGCGGTCAGCAGGGCAATGGCGTCCTGGCCCGCGGCCATGGCGTTCGACTGGGTGCCGGCCTGCGCACCGGATTGCGTTCTCGTAGTCATCTTGGGCTCCTTCTTCACTAGGGTTTTGGCATCGGCCAGAGCCCTCAGCTTCGCGCGGAATGCAACACCGCACTGTACGGGAACTCACAAAGACGATTCCTGCGCCGCCCCGGCCCAAGCTGTTGTATCATCCAGAGAAACATAATTTGGTTGCCTCCATGAAAGTTTCGGAACCTCATCCGCCGGATTCCGGGGAAGACAGCCAGCATGCGGCGCGTGCCGCCGAGCTGGCCGAACTCCTGGCCCACCTGACGACCTGCTGGGACGAAGACCGGCGTCTGCTGGCCCGCCGGCTGCACGACAGCCTCGGCTCGTCGATGACGGCGCTGACGATGCATCTCGGCCTGCTCGCGCAACACCTGCAGGAGCAGCCGCAGCGCGATCGTGCCGCGCAGATGAAGCAACTGCTGAACAACATTATCGAGACCAACCGCAAGATGCAGTTGGCGCTCTGGAACGACAAGCTCGAATTCCTCGGGCCGAAGGCGGCCATCGCGGAGCTCGTGCAGGAATGGGGCCGCGAACACGGCATCAAGGCGCGCGCCAGCATGCCGGACGACGATGCCGACTACAGCCGCGCCCAGGGCGTGGCGCTGCTGCGCTGCGCCGAGGAAGGCCTGCGCAACGTCCTCAAGCATGCGCAGGCGACGTCCGTGGACGTGATCCTCGACGACGATGGCGACCAGGCCATGCTGACCGTGCGCGACGACGGCGTGGGTCCGGGCGCGGGCGTCGCCCCTTCCCTCAGCTGCCACGGGCTGCGCATGCTGCGCGAGCGTGCCCGCGTGCTCGGCGGCTCCCTCACCCTCGGCCCCGGGCCGGACGGCAAGGGGTCGGCGCTGACCCTGATCCTGCCGAAGCAGAACGCCTGATTTCTTCCGCCGCAGCTTAAAACCTATTCGTAGGCACGAACTGGTCGGCGGGCGGGGGCAGGCCCCGCCACACCAAGCCGCTTGCAATGGGCATTTACGCCAGACGGCCCGTCGACACGGGTCAGCAATACCGCGACCTCCTCGCCACCCATACGTGCTGGCACGATAGACCATGTCGCTTCCTTCTGCCAGCTCGACAACAGCGGCTCCCGCCTGTGTCAGCGCCTGGGTCCGTTCGCACACCAAGGCCATGACGCTGCCGAGACTGACACCCATCTTCACGATTTCGGTGTAGCGGGAGCGAGTCACCTGGCCGACATTTTCTCGACAGTATGCGCGATAAATTGATCTGCCGAACAAGGGGTATAAGATTGACAAGAATCATATATATTTTGTCAGCATTTATTTACTGACGACATCATTGGACGGGGGCGTTGATGACATCTCACACCATTCTGCTTGCCGCGGAGGGCGGCACGGTTCGTGCAATCCTTGCAAGCCTGTGTCTCTTCTCCGCTGGCTGCTCCGATTCCACGACCGTCGATTACTACTACAACCACCAGCTTGAGGCACGCGAAAAGCTTGCGTCCTGCCATGAAGAGCCACTCGGCGTGCGGAGTTCCGAGGCCTGCATGAACGCGGTCCAGGCTGTTCGGAAATGGGCCAAGACAATGCAATAAACATCGCTCATTTGCACTCCGCAAGCTGTTCACTTTCCGACATACCGAAAAGCTTCCGGCACTTGATCACTGCAGTCATCCCTGCCTCGGAGATGTCGCGCAATACACAACGCCCAAGGAGCATATGATGTTCGGGTTTCGGAATCGCTGTCGGTATGTTGAACGGTATCGTTAGGGATACCTAGTGCAATTTGACGATCGGCGTCGTCCTGCGGATCAGGAAGCGCCCCAGCGCCATCAGGCCCGTGCGCAGGGATCCGAGCACGGCCTTGTGGTGCAGCAGGTGCAGGCTCATGTACATGATGCGCGCCATGAACCCTTCCACGAACAGGCTGGCGCCACGCAGTGAACCCATCAGGTTGCCCACCGTGGTCTCGCGACCGATCGACACGAGCGAGCCGTAATCGCGGTACACATAGGGCTCCAGCGGCGGCGGATGGCCGCCCGTCAGGTTCATGAACGTCTTGACGAGGTAGTCGGCCTGCTGGTGCGCCGCCTGGGCGCGCGGCGGCACCGGTTTGCCGTTGCCGTCCGTGCACGCGGCGCAATCGCCCAGGGCCCATACGTCGGCCACGCCTTTGACGCGGAGATGCGCATCGACTTCGATCTGCCCGCCCTTGGCGACGGGCAGGCCCAGCGCGCCCAGGAACTCGGGCGCGCGGATGCCCGCCGCCCAGACGCACAGGTCGGCCGGGTAGACATTGTCCTTGCTGTCGTTGACCTGGTGCCTGTCGATCCGGCTGACACGGCAATCCGTGACGACTTTGATCGCGCGCTGGTCGAGCAGGCGCGTGGCCGCCGTCGACACCCGTTCGGGCAGCGGCGCCAGGATGCGCGGCGCGCCCTCGATCAGCGTGATGCGCACGTCGCGCTGCACCTGCAGCCGGCGGAAGCCGTAGGCGGCATAGGCGCCGGACGCTTCGCGCAATTCCGCCGCCAGTTCCACGCCCGTGGCCCCGCCGCCGATGATGACGATGTCGAGGCCGGCGTCAGGACCGCCATCTTCCTTCTGCTGCTCGGCCTGTGCGAGCAGGCGCAGCAGGCGCAGGCGGAACCGCTCCGCGTCCTCGGTGGCATTCAGGGAAATCGTGTGCTCACGCGCGCCGGGCACGCCGAAGTAGTTCGACGTGCTGCCGACCGCGATCACGAGCGAGCGATAGCCGAGCTTGCGTTCCGGCAGCACTTCCTCGCCATCGCCGGGCCCAACGACGGCAGCGATCGTCAGCCGTTTTACCCCGGTGTCCAGCGCCGTCATGGCACCGTACACGAAGCTGAAACCGCGATCGTGCGCCAGCATCTGGTACGACAGGCCTTCCTGGTGGATATCGAGCGTACCGGCTGCCACCTCGTGCAGCGACGGCTTCCACACGTGGTACAGACGGCTGTCGACCAGCGTCACCTTGCCGGGTCCGAGTTTGCGGCCCAGCTTGCAGGCCAGTTCCAGGCCACCCGCCCCGCCGCCTACGATCACGATATCGCTCTGCAAGCCTGCCTCCGTGGATAACGCCCGTCTGTCGGGCTCGCAGAGCAGTTTACTACGGGGCGGCGAAAGGCCCCGTCACGGATCAGTCGCGGTCGTGGCCATGGCCATGGCCGTGGCCGTTGCCGTGCCCTTCGCCATGACCGCGGCCATGTTCCCAGCCATCGCCATGGCCCCGGCCGTGGCCCGGACCGTCGCGGTATTCCACGCGCTCGACGACGCGCACCTCACGCGGACCGCCCTGGTAACCCTCGCGGTAGCCGCCGAAATGCTCGCGGTAGCGCGGGACATAGGTGTTCGTATACCACTCGTCACGGACGAACAGCACCGGACGGCCGCAGGCGCCGTAGCGGCCGCAGAACTTGGCCCAGTGCTTGCGATGCCCCGGCGGCACGCGCAGGTAGACGGGTTCGGCCACATACTGCGGCGCGGGCGCGATGATGACCGGCTGCGGCGCGTACACGACGGGACGCGGCACGTAGTCGCCGATGTCGATGCGGCCGTAGAAGCCGGGCTGGCCGACGCTGACCGATACGTTGGTCTGCGCCAGGGCGGGGAAAGCGGCGGCGCACAGCGCCACGCCGAAGATCAGGGATTTCATGATGACCTCGCTGTGAATGGATGATTCGAGTTTATCAAACGAAATGTCATGTGCAATTGGCTGCAACAGATGCTTACATAGTCGTTGCGTGCAGGATACGACACACCGGGCCATAAACGTTCCTTTGCGGCAAGTGCACGGTTACAATCGCGAATCATATTCCATAGGAAGGCTTCTGATGTTCGCGAAACACACCGTGCCGGCTGTTGCAGCCCTGCTGGCGGCTGGTGCCGCCAGCGCCCAGGTTGGCGCCACGGCCGATATCGGCACCACCGGCGTGGGCGCCCACGTCGTCGTGCCCATGACGACCCAGCTGAACGGCCGCTTCGGCGCCAACTACCTCAAACACGACTTCGACAAGACGTCGGATGGCGTCGACTACAACTTCAAGGGCAAGCTGCAGACGTTCGACATCCTGGTCGACTGGTACCTGACCGAAGGCGGCAGCTTCCACCTGACGGGCGGCGCCGTCTACAACGGCAACAAGTTCGACGTTCGTGGCAAGCCGAACGGTAACGGCACGTTCAACATCAACGGCAACCTCTATACTGCCTCCGACGTCGGCATCCTGAGCGGACGCGTCGACTTCCGCAAGGCCGCGCCCTACCTCGGCATCGGCTGGGGCAACGCCCTGGCGCAACCGGCCGGCTGGCACGTCACCACGGACCTCGGCGTGTTCTACCAGGGCAGCCCGAACGTCCAGTTGGCCGTCAGCGGGTGCACGGTGTCGTCGACCGTCTGCAACAGGCTGGCCCAGGACGTCGAAACCGCGCGCCGGAAACTCGGCGACGACACGAGTTCGTTCAAGATCTACCCTGTCGCGCGCATCGGCATCGGCTATCGTTTCTAAGCGAGGGCGGCGCACCGCGCCGTGCGGCGTTCCACAGAAACGACGCCACGAGCGTTACCCCTGAGTGAACCTTCCGCACCTATCAGGATCAAACTGGTAAGCACCATAAGTACGATCACCAATAGTACGATCACCAATGGGCCGTCAGTCAATCCATACCGCAGACATATCACGTTCGCGAAAACCAAGCGGACACGAACGAGGGTTGCGGGGGGCGCAAACGAAGCGCATTTTGCGTTTGGCGTGACGGTCAAATCGGTTTGCATCGGCTCGCATCCGGCGCCTTAACGGCGCAGTCTGCGCTACCCGTGGCGAGTCCGGCGGCAACGTCGGGCACTGCCGCCGAGATTTGTATGGCGGGAGGCGGGGAAGTGACGCCTGTCAGATACGAACACGGTCAGCAGGACGGTTCGGGGCAGGAAGAGAACGGTGTACACTTATATGCACACCTTTTTTGAAAGCAGGGCCTATGAAATCGCATCGTGTGCGCTGGAGCCTGCTGCTCCTTGCCTGCCTCATGATGGTGGCCTGCCACGACCGGCGCGAACCGGTGAAACCCACCGTTACGCTGGCCGTAGCCACCGTCGCCGCCACGGCCTGACCGCGCGCCGCGCGGCACGCCACCCGATCCGGCCGCGCCCGCGCGCCGGCGGGCTCGCATTGTCCTTTCTCCGTCCGCTTTACCGCCACGTGCTCGTCCGGTTAGAATCGTCCCTGCCATAAGGCAACGCTAGGGGTCCTGCAGCCGCATCGCGGCGCGGGTGAGAAACACCCTCTGAACCTGATCTGGGTAATGCCAGCGAAGGGAAGCGGATACGGTGTCTCGCCGTTCTGGTCCTTTCGCGGGTGCCCGTCACCACGACGCCAACGAGGAGCGGCATGCACTGTCCTGTTTCCAATCATTCCTTGCGCCTGACGCCATCCGCTGAGGCGGTGCGGCAATGAACGTCATCGTCCTGGGTGCCGGCATCGTCGGCACCGCTACCGCATGGTATCTGCGCGCCGCGGGCCACGACGTGACGGTGATCGAACGCCAGCCCGGTCCCGCGCAGGAAACGAGTTTCGCCAACGGTTGCCAGATCTCCGTGTCGCATGCGGAACCATGGGCCACGCCGGCYGGCCTGCTGAAAGTCATGCAGGCGCTCGGCCGCGAAGACGCCCCGCTGCTGTTCCGCCTGCGCGCCGACCCGCTGCAGTGGCGCTGGTGCCTGCAGTTCGTGCGCGAATGCGCCCCGGGCCGCGTGGCCGCCAACCTGCGCCGAATCGTCGCCCTGGCCGACTACAGCCGGCGCAGCCTGCAGGCGCTGCGCGCCGAGACGGGCATTTGCTACGACCATCTCACGCGCGGCATTCTCCACTTCTATACGGATGACAAGGAATTCGACAGGGCCTGCCGCGCGGCCGCTGCGATGCGCGACCTGGGCTGCCCGCGCATGACGGTCGACGCCGACGAAGTCGTGCGCATCGAACCGGCGCTGGCCCCGGTGCGGCGCAAGCTCGTGGGCGGCGACTTCACGCCCAGCGACGAATCGGGCGACGTGTACCAATTCACGACGCAGCTCGCCGCCCGCGGCGCGGACGCCGGCATCCGCTACCTGTACAACACGACGGTCACGCGTCTCGTGCCCGACGGCGACGTCGTCCGCGCCGTGGAAATCATCGACGCCGACGGCCGGCACGGGCTGATGCACGCGGATGTCGTCGTCGTCGCCCTGGGCAGTTTTTCCGTGCAGCTCCTGGCCCCACTCGGGATCCGGCTGATGATTTATCCGGGCAAGGGCTATTCCGCCACCTACCCCATCGTCGACCCGGACGCGGCGCCCACGGTATCGCTGACGGACGATGGCCACAAGCTCGTGTTCTCGCGCCTGGGATCCCGGCTGCGCGTGGCCGGCACATGCGAGCTGAACGGCTACAGCCGCGACCTGAATCCCGTGCGCTGCGCCGCCATCACGCGCCGCGTGCGCGCCTTGTTCCCCGGCGCCTGCGACTACGACGCCGCGACGTACTGGGCCGGCCTGCGGCCGCTGACGCCGTCGAACGTCCCATACGTCGGCCGTACCCGCTATGCGAACCTGTACCTGAACACGGGCCACGGCACGCTCGGCTGGACGATGGGCTGCGGCTCGGGGCGGGCCATCGCGGACATTGTTTCGGGCCGAAGGCCGGAAATCGCCCATAATTTGCAATGCTGACAATTCGCAACTTTCGGTAAACTTTACACATCTCCAGATTGTCACAGATTCTCATCACGCAAGTCTTTGATTGCGCTCAAAATGTGTGCATAGGAACGCTCCTTGCATACATAGTAATTGCAGTATCCGATCGTTATGAAACCGAAAAACGAATCCAGGAGCTACGTGATGAAATCTACTGTTCCGAGATTGGCAGCAACCGCGGCACTTCTAACCAGCGCAGCGCCGGCCTTTGCAAACCTGGTCTACCAGACTGGTGCCCAGCAAACCGGCACCGGATTGGGCGCCGTGAACACTGTCGTGACCGTGCAGGACAACGGCAACGGAGCGCAACAGAACGGCACCGAATCGGGCTGCGTCACCTACACCGGCGGCAATCCGGCAACCCCGGCTGAAACTTGCCTGTTGAGCTTGCAAGGCGGAGATAACACCGCCGGAAACGCGGGCAACAATACTTATCTGCTCAGCGACGTCACCGRCCTGACGAGCGCCGGCCAGCTCGGCTTCGTCGTCAACATCAGCGAGGGCGCACCAGGCAACACGGCCACGCTGACCGACCTGTACATGAGCCTGTTCAGTAACACGGGCACGCTGTTGGGAACCTTTGCGTACAACGGTCCGGACCTGATCCTGGGCGACACCGGCGGTATCGGCCAGTCGGGCCTGCACCGGTTCGTCCTGGATAACACCCAGGCCGCGCAGGCCGCAACCCTCTGCCCAGACC
>NZ_JBFUDR010000084.1:0-21564 GCF_056404615.1 Massilia sp. P2_C2
CGCCGTCCCGCGCGAGCGCGAGCGCGAGCGCGAGCGCGGGCGAGGCCACAGGCGCCGGGGCCGGCGGAGCAAGCCGGTCGAGCGCCGCACGGAACTGGTCGGCGGCGATGCTGTGCAAGCCTTCCAGGAACGCGACCTGCCCCACCGCGGGCGGCGCCATGTCGAGTCCGGATTCGTCGGCGAACGATGCGCCCATGCCGGGATGGATGAAGGCGGCCCAATGGCCGGTGACGCCGTTCAGGCACGGCGGCAGTTCGACGGGCATGCCGACGGTATCCGGTGACGGCAGCGTGTCCGGCCAGAGGCGCTCCAGACCGGCCACGAAACGTCCCGCCTCGGCCACGGGCACCGGGGCTTCCAGCGACAGCCACAGCACATAGCCGCCCGCGCTGGCGACGCTCACGGCCGGGGCCGGGAAGCCGAAGTCCGCCTGCAGGCCGTTCGCGACGGCGCACAGGCGCTCCCAGTGCTGGACATCCTCGCCGGCCGCCTTGCGGAACGGGAGCGCGATGGCGCGGATCAGCCCATCGCTCGATGCCAGCCCGACGGGATCGCATGGCCCGTCAGGTGCCCGTTGCGCCAGCGCCTGCGCGGCCGGGCTGCCCGGCAACAGGTATAGGCGCATCAATTCCGAAATCAATCTCTCCATGGCGTCCTCGATTCGAAGGCCGCCATTCTGACACAACGCGTTGGGTAACCAGGTGTTTCAGACATGCAGATATGGGCGCGATTGAATCGCGTACGACTTGCAAGACGCACGCCATCGCCATGCTGTCCCCCGCGCTCAGGCATGGTCGGCCAGCGTGCCGCGCAAGGTGTCGAGCTGGCGCTTGAGCGCGGCCAGTTCGGACGGCGTGCATCCGGTAGCGCACACGACGCCGTCGTAGATGGCGGTCGCCTCATGCTCCATCACCCGGCCGACGGGAGTCAGGCCGATGACGACCTGGCGCTCGTCGGTAGCGGAGCGGGTCCGGCTCACCAGCCCGGCCGCTTCCAGCCGCTTGAGCAGCGGCGTCAGCGTGGCCGAGTCCAGGAACAGCCGGGCGCCGATCTCGGACACCGTCTGCTCGTCCTTTTCCCACAGCACCAGCATCACGAGGTATTGCGGATAGGTCAGGTCCAGCTTGCGCAACAGCTTGCGGTACACCTTGTTCATCGCCAGGCCGGTCGAGTACAGCGCGAAACACAACTGGTCGTCGAGCACCGGGGTCCGCCTGCCGCGCCTGGCCGACGAGTCGTTCACTTCCATGGTTTCCATACGTCCCCCCGTATCGGGTCGGGATGTTTACAGTGTAGGCCTTTCCGCGGCCTTCAGGACGCACCGCAGGCAGCCAGGCTCACGTCGCGGCCTCGTCGCCCTCGCGCGCGACGACGCGGTTGCGGCCGCCCTCCTTCGCCTCGCACAGCAGCTGCTCGGCCACTTCCACCCAGGCCAGCGGATCGTTGCGCTCGGCCAGCGCCGGATGGCCCACGTACACGCCCATGCTGACGGTGACGCGGCCGGCCGGATTCTCGGGATGGCGCAGGTCCAGCGCGGCGATGGCAGCGCGGAGCGTGTCGGCCACCGCATTGGCGCCGGCGAGGTCGGTGTCGGCCAGAATGACGCCGAATTCTTCGCCGCCGTAGCGCGCGACCAGGTCGGCAGGACGGCGCGCGCCGTCGGCGATGGCGGCGGCCAGCCTGCGCAGGCAATCGTCGCCGCTCAGGTGGCCATAGCGCTCGTTGTACTGCCTGAAATGATCGACGTCCGCCATGATGAGGGCGAACGGCGCTCCGCTGCGGCGCGCGCGCTCGTACTCGCGCACGAGGCTGTCCTCGAACTGGCGGCGGTTGGCCAGGCCCGTCAGGCTGTCGGTGTCGGCCTGGTTTTCCAGCGAGGCATTGTGACGCCACAGCGATGCGCCCGCGCGGCGCAGGTCGCGCTCGAGCCGCTCGCGGATGCGGACCTGGCGTACGAGCACGGCGCCGCCGAATACCAGCAGCAGGATCGCGCCCGCGTCCAGCGCGGCCGTCTGCAGCATCATCGTGCGCCATCCGTCCAGGATCTCGTCGCGGGCCAGCCCGCAGGCAACGAACAGCGGAAAGCCGCGCAGGTGCCGGTAACTGTACATGCGCTCGATGTAGTCGATCTTCGGGGTCAGCATGCCCGAGCCGGCCGGGTCGTCGCGCTGGGCCAGTTCCCAGATGGTGCCGTCGCGGATGTCCATGCCGACCTGGTCATCGTGGAATGGACGCCGGTAGATCAGCGTGCCGTTGTCGAGCGCCAGCAGGATGGTGCCGCGCTGGCCCACGTCGAAGCTCTCGTAGAAGCGGCCGAACCAGGCGAGGTCGAGCGTGGCGAGCGCCACGCCGGCAAAGCTGCCGTCGGGCGCCTCGATGCGGCGCGACAGCGGCAGGATCCACGCGCCGGTCGAGCGGCTGCGCACGGGAACGCCCACGTGGGTGCCGCGTCCGTCATGCAGCAGGTGGTACTGGAAATACTCGCGGTCGAAATTATTGCCCTGCATGGGACGCGGCAGCGACGACGTCATCCACTTGCCGTCCGGCCCGTACACGAACAGGCCGCGCAATTCACCGGCATCGTGCATGATGCCCTGCAGGCGCTTCGTCAGGTGCCCGGTGGCGGCATCGTCCAGGCCGTCGTGCTCGACGCGCTCCACCATCTCGGACAGCACGGCGTCGCCCACCCGCATCGACGTCTCGGCCTGCGACGCCAGCGCCCGCACCATATTGGCCGTGACGATGCGGCTGTCCTCCAGCTGGGCGTGGTACGCGTGCCAGGCGCTCCAGCCCTGAAGGCCGGCCAGCAGCAGGCAGAACGACACGAGCAGCACGACGACGATCGCCGCCAGCGGACGGCGCGATGCAGCGGACGAGGCCGTGCCGACCTGTCCGGTAGTGGGAGCGGCGCTGTCATCGGCATTCTGCATGGGTGCGTCCCTCGAAACCCTTCAGCTCCAGCTTAGCCGCGTCGCGGCGCCGCGTCCATACGCGCATGGTGGTGGGCATGAACATGATGGCAGGACAGAAGGCTTGCCCGGCCTGCCGGCCACGATGGCCGGCCGGTCAGCCCGCCACGACCCGCACCGAGGCCGTGTTCCGGCCCGCGTGCTTGGACAGGTACATCGCCTCGTCGGCCGCGTGCGTCAGCACGGCCTGGTCCGGACGCGGGCTCCAGGCGATGCCGATGCTGGTCGTGACCTGCAGGGTGCGGCCATCGAGCGCGAACGGCGGGCGGATCGCCTCGAGCAGCTTGGCGGCGATGCGTTCGCATTCCAGCGGCGAGCCGACCTGCTCCAGCACGACGACGAATTCGTCGCCGGCCAGCCGGGCCACGGTGTCCGAGCTGCGCACGGCGGCGCCCAGGCGGCGCGCGAACTCGCGCAGCACGGTGTCGCCCACGGCGTGCCCGAGGCCGTCGTTGATCTGCTTGAAGTGGTCGACGTCGAGGTAGGCCAGTGCCAGCGGCGAGGCGCCGCGCCGGGCGCGCGCGATGGCCTGCGCCAGGCGCTCCTCGTAGCTGCGCCGGTTCGGCAGCCCGGTCAGGCAATCGGAATGCGCGAGCGCGTGCAGCTGGCGTTCGTATTCGCGCGCCGACGTGGCATCCGTCGACAGCACGTAGATGCCCTGCACGACGCCGTCGCGCATGTGCGGCAGATAGGTCGAACTGATCACGCGGGTGCGGCCGCGGCGCTCCTCTTCGATCTCCAGGTGCGACGCGTAGCCGGCCAGGCAACGCGCCAGCGCCTCGCGCCGCGGTGCGTAGAACGCCTCCCCCATCGCCTCGCACACGGTCTTGCCGAGCATGTCCGCCGGCTTCACGCCGAACCATTCGCGATAGCGCTCGTTGGCGAAGCGGTAGCGCAGGCCCGTGTCGGCGTAGGCGATCAGCGCCGGCACGTTGTCGGCGATGGTGCGCAGCCATTCCACGCTTTCGGCAAGGCGGGCGCGCGACAGATCCAGTTCCGTCACGTCCTTCAGCGCGACGACGGCACCCAGCGCCTCGCCGTCCGCGCCGTGCAGCGCACGTCCGCTCGCCAGCACGTGGCGCGGCGGGGTGCCCGGCGCATGGATCGTCATGCCGACGGTCGATACGCGCTCGCCGCGCAGTGCGCGCACGAGCGGGATCTGGTCCGGGGCCAGCGGCGTGATGCCGTCCTCGCCATACAGGTCGTAGCGCGCGGACCAGTCGGCCGGCGCCAGGCACGGATCGGCATCGACGCCGTGGATGTCGCGCGCCGCACGGTTGAACACGGTCAGGCGGCCGGCGGCGTCGCACGCGATCACGCCCACGTCCACGCTTTCCAGCACGGCGTCCAGCAGTTCCTGCTTCTGGCGCAACGCCTGTTCGAGGGCGGCTTTGCCGTCGTGCCGGCGCGCGGCCGACGGCACGTCGCGATTCAGTTCGTCCTGCACGAGCCGCGCCAGGTCGATCAGCATCCGTCGCTCGGCGGCGCCGAAGTCACGCGGCACCGTGTCGATGATGCACAGGGTGCCGAGCGGCTGGCCGTCCACGCTGTGCAGCGGCTGGCCGGCATAGAAGCGGATGTGCGGCGCGTCCGTCACGTGCGGGTGCGCCGCGAAACGCTCGTCGCGCAGCGTGTCGTACACGACCAGCATGTCGTCCAGGGCAATGGCATGGCTGCAGAAGGCAAGCGCGCGCGGGGTCTCGCGCCAGACGACGCCGACGTGCGACTTGAACCACTGGCGCTCGCGGTCGACGAGCGTCACGAGGGCGATGGGAACGCGGAATGCGGCCGCGGCGAGGCGGGTGAAACGATCGAACCGGTCTTCCTGGGGCGTATCGAGCATCCCCAGCGCGTGCAAGGCTTGTACGCGCGCTTCTTCTGCGAGTTCCTGTTGACTGAGCATGAGCATCCTTGCCTGGACGGCGAAGAAAGAACCGGCAGCGTCGCTGAACCGGGCGAAGCACGCAGCCTTGAAGGAAATTCTATCCGAATATCACGGCTGTGTGCGCCCAGGCCACGACCGTTGCACGGCAGGTACAGCCTGTGCCGTTATATAACTTTGAAACATTCTACAGTGAAATAATTGGCGAAAATTCACTTTTTATGCAAAAACCATCACGTGTGCTGCATAAATGGCACAGCCGGGCGGCCGGCGCGCGCACCAGCGTGTGTGATCTAACCGAACCGCCCTGTTCGAGTCCGTAAAGTGGAGCCTTCGCTCAACGAAGGACTGCCATGGACGCCTGCCAGCAGTACCCCATCCGCCTGCGCATCAATGGAAAGGAACGCGAGTTCCAGGTCGAAGCCTGGGTCACGCTGCTCGACCTGCTGCGCGACCGCGCCGGCCTGACCGGCACCAAGAAGGGCTGCGACCACGGCCAGTGCGGCGCCTGCACGGTGCTGCTGGACGGCCGCCGCGTCAATGCCTGCCTGACGCTGGCCGTGATGCAGGCCGGCCACGAGGTCACGACAATCGAGGGCCTGGCCGACTGCGGCGCGCTGCATCCGCTACAGCAGGCCTTCATCGACCACGACGCCTTCCAGTGCGGCTACTGCACGCCGGGCCAGATCTGTTCGGCGGCCGGCCTGGTCGCCGAGGGCCAGGCGCGCACGCGCGACGACGTGCGCGAACTGATGAGCGGGAATATCTGCCGCTGCGGCGCCTATCCCCAGATCGCGGATGCGGTGTGCGAGGTGATGGGCATCGCGCCCGCCGCACCGGGCGACGGCTGCACGACCGGGCCGGTGCTCGCATGAACCCGTTCGCCTTTACCCAGCCGCAGGACGTCGACGCCGTGCTGGCCGCCCTCGCCGCGCCGGGTGCGCGGCCCATCGCCGGCGGTACTAATCTGCTCGACCTGATGAAGGAGGGTGTCATGGCACCTTCCGCCCTCGTCGACATCAACCCGGTCGCCGCGGCGGGCCTCGACGGCATCGAGGAAGACGGCGCCGGCCTGCGCCTCGGCGCCCTCGCCCGCAACGCGGACACCGCCTGGCACCCGCTCGTGCGCGAGCGCTATCCCCTGCTGTCCGCCGCGATCCTGGCCGGCGCGTCTCCCCAGCTGCGCAACATGGCGACGAACGGCGGCAACCTGCTGCAGCGCACCCGTTGCGTCTATTTCTACGACGTGGGCACGCCGTGCAACAAGCGCGAGCCGGGCACGGGCTGTCCCGCCAAGGCCGGCATCAACCGCCAGCTGGCGATCCTCGGCACGAGCGAGCACTGCATCGCGACGCATCCGTCCGACATGTGCGTGGCCCTGCGCGCGCTCGACGCCACCGTGCACGTGCGGGCGGCGACCGGCGCGCGCACGATCCCGTTCGCCGACTTCCACCGGCTGCCGGGCGACCGGCCCGACGTCGACAGCACGCTGCAGCCGGGCGAACTGGTCACCCACATCACCCTGCCGGACGCGCGCCGCTTCGCCGGCCACAGCGCCTACATCAAGGTACGCGACCGCCTGTCGTACGCGTTCGCCCTCGTATCGGTGGCGGCCGCGCTCGACCTGGACGACGACGGCACCGTGCGCGCCGCCCGCATCGCGCTGGGCGGGGTCGCGCACAAGCCGTGGCGCGTCGAGGCTGCGGAAGACCTGCTGGCGGGCCGCCCCGCCGACGAAACCGCATCCGGGGAAGCCGCGGACCGCATCCTGCAGGGCGCGCGCGGCCATGGCCAGAACGATTTCAAGGTGCCGCTGGCGAGGAACGCCATCGTGCAGGCATTGACGACAGCCGCCCGCGGCACCCGCGTGGCCAGCCAGGGAGAAGCCGCATGACCGACCTGATCCCCGAACTGCGCACGCCGACGGCGCCGGAAGGCACGGGCCGCGTGCGCAGCGGCATGGCCGTCCCGCGCGTCGACGGCCGCGCCAAGGTCACGGGCGCGGCCCATTACGCGGCCGAGGTGCCGGCGCCGGATCTCGCGCACGGCGTCGTGGTCGGCAGCACCGTCGCGCGCGGCCGCATCAAGGCGATAGCCACGGAGGCCGCGCGCACGGTGCCGGGCGTGATCGACGTGATCACGCACGAGAACCGACCGAAGATGCGCACGTACGACCTCGCGTACAAGGACATGACGGCGCCCGGCGGCTCGCCGTTCCGGCCCCTGTTTTCCAGCCGCGTGTTCTGGAGCGGCCAGCCGGTGGCGCTGGTCGTGGCCGACACGTTCGAGGCCGCGCGCCACGCCGCGCGCCTCGTGCGCGTCACCTACGACATCGAGGAGCACGACACCGCCCTCCTCGCGCGCCTGGGCAATGCCTATCAACCGCGCCCGATGAAGGCCGGCTTCACGCCACCCAGCTCGAAGGGCGATGCCGCCAGGGCGTTCGACGAGGCGCCGGTGAAGATCGACGCCGAGTACTACAACGCGGTCGAGCACCACAATCCGATGGAGATGTTCGCCTCCACCGTGGTCTATGGCGAGGACGGGCACCTGACCGTCTACGACAAGACCCAGAGCTCGCAGAACAGCCGCTGGTATGTGTCGCACGTGTTCGGCCTGTCGAAGGACAAGGTCACGGTGCGCAACCCGTATGTGGGCGGCGCATTCGGCTCCGGCCTGCGTCCGCAATACCAGCTGCCGCTGGCCGTGATGGCGGCGCTGAAGTTGAAGTGCTCCGTGCGCGTGGTTCTCACGCGCCAGCAGATGTTCAGCTTCGGCCACCGCCCCGAGACCTGGCATCGGGTCAGGCTGGCGGCCGACCGCGACGGCAAACTGCAGGCCGTGTGGCACGAGGCGGTGCAGGAGACGTCGCGCCTGGAAGATTATGTAGAAGTCGTCGTCAACTGGTCCGGGCAGGCGTACGCGTGCGACAACATCCACCTGGGCTACAAGCTCGTCGAACAGGACCGTGCGACGCCGATCGACATGCGCGCGCCCGGCGCCGCTCACGGCGTGCACGCGCTGGAAGTGGCGATGGACGAACTGGCGTACGCCCTGCGCATGGATCCGCTGGCATTCCGCCTGAAGAACTACGCGGAGCACAACCACCTGGAAGACAAGCCGTTCTCCAGCAAGGAGCTGCGCCAGTGCTACCGGCTCGGCGCCGAGCGCTTCGGCTGGAAGGACCGTCCCATCGAACCGCGCTCGATGCGCGCGGGCGACGAGTTGATCGGCTGGGGCATGGCGACCGGCATCTGGGATTCGCTCGTGCTGGTGGCGCGCGTGTCGGCCGTACTGCATGCGAACGGCCACCTCGTCGTATCGAGCGCCGCATCCGACATCGGCACCGGCACGTACACGGCGATGGCGATGATCGCCGCCGAACGCCTCGGCCTGCCGCTCGAACGGGTGACATTCCAGCTGGGCGATTCCACGCTGCCGCTGGCGCCGGTGGAAGGCGGCTCGTCGCACGTGACGACGGTGGGCGGCGGCGTGGCCGGCGCCTGCGACAAGCTGAAAACCACGCTGTTCAAGCTGGCGCAGGGGCAGAAGGATTCGGTTTTCAAGGGCCTGAAGGCGAAGGACGTCGAATTCGCCGACGGCCGCATCCACCTGCGCGGGCGGCCGGACGAGGGCGTGGCGCTCACCGGGCTGCTGGAACAGGCGGGCCGCGACCGGGTCGAGGAAAAATTCCTCATGACGCCGCAACTGCTCAAGCAGCGCAAGTATTCGCGCGCCGTGCACTCGGCCGTCTTCGTCGAGGTGCGCGTGAACGAACGCCTGGGCATGGTGCGGGTCACGCGCGCCGTCAGCGCAGTCGCGGCCGGCCGCATCATCAACGCCAGGACGGCCGCAAGCCAGGTCAGCGGCGCCGTCGTGTGGGGCATCAGCCAGGCGCTGCATGAAGAGACGGTCACGGACCAGCGCCTGGGACGCTTCATGAACCACAACCTGGCCGAATACCACGTGGCGGCCAACGCGGACATCCACGACATCCAGGTCATCTTCGCCGACGAGGAAGACCGCATCGTCAGCAGGCAGTTGGGCGCCAAGGGCGTGGGCGAGATCGGCATCGTGGGCGTGGCGGCGGCCGTCGCCAACGCCATCTTCCACGCCACGGGCAAGCGCCTGCGCACGACGCCCATCACGCCGGACAAGATCCTGCTGGGCGATCACGAGGTGCCTGCAAAAAAAACTTGACCGGGCCCTTGTACGTCACGCGTGGGCACAGGGTGCCCACCCTACGGCCGACCACTACGTAGGGTGGGCACCCTGTGCCCACGCGGACGTTTGCGATGTGTTTGCGTTGCACAACTCGCGCATCAACTGTGCGTGCAGACGCCGATCGCCGCACGCCAGCACCGTGCCGCCGTGCTGAACATCGCCGCCGTCCCACGCCGTGATCACGCCGCCGGCCCCTTCGATGATCGGCACCAGCGCCTGCACGTCCCACGGCTGCAGCCCGGCCTCGATGACGGCGTCGACGAGCCCTGACGCCAGCATGCAATAGGCGTAGCAATCGCCCCCGTAGCGCAGCAGCCGCGCCTGGCCGGCCGCGGCGTCGAAGGCGATGCGCTGGGCGGGGTCGAAGATGTCGGGCGACGTGCACATCACGTACGCGTCGGCCAGTTGCGCGCAGGGCCGCGTGTGCAGCACATGCCCGCCGTTCCACGCGCATTGCGTCGTGCCGACGAAGCGCTCGCGCGTAAAGGGCTGGTTCATCACGCCCAGCACCGGGCGCGTGCCGTCGTTCAGCGCGATCAGCGTGCCCCACAGCGGCAGTCCGAGGAGAAATGCCTTGGTCCCGTCGATGGGGTCGAGCACCCACGTGAGGCCGGTGCTGCCCTTCTGTGCGCCCTCTTCTTCGCCGAGGATGCCGTGCTCGGGATAACGGGCCAGGATCAGTGCGCGCATCACGCGCTCGGCGCCGCGGTCGGCCGCCGTCACCGGGTCGAAGCCGTGCGCGCTCTTGTTCCGGGCGCCGCCGGTGGCGCGGAAATGCGGCAGGATCGCGCCCGCCGCCGCATCGGCCAGCTCGTTGGCGAAGTGGAGGTATTCCTCGAATTCGGTGGCATCGATGGGCATGGGCGATCCTCGTCGGTGCGCGGCACGGTGCCGCTTTCCCGCATACTACCGCGATCCCGCGCCGGCGTGGATAAATACGCAGGTCTCGCCATCATCGGGCACGCGCACGCGTGCGCACGCGACAGCATTTCCGCGCGGCGCTGCAGACGTCGCCGGCGGCGTACCGCAAGGCGTTCCGCGAGCAGTCGGTCAACGCGACATAGCTCGTAGGGTGGGCAGCTCCACCGATCACGGCAGCGCCGTCGATATGCTCGCGCTGCCCACGCGGTGATTGTTGGCGGCTCCGGGTTCGTGCGCGATATCGGAGCCGCCAACTATCGACGCGTGGACGACGGAGCCGTCCACCCTACCGGTTCACCCCCAGCCACGCATGCAGCATGTCCAGGTCAACGGGCTTGGTGAGGTGAAAATCGAACCCGGCCCCGCGCGTGCGTTCACGGTCGCGCTCCTGCCCCCACCCCGTCAACGCGACGATGCGCACGCTCGCCAGTGCCGGATCGGCGCGGATGCGGCCTGCCACCTCGAACCCGTCCATGTCGGGCATCCCGAGGTCCAGCAGCACCACGTCGGGACGCTGGCCACGCAGCGCGGCCAGCGCCGCCGGACCGTCGTACACGGCACGCGCCTGGGCGCCATCCGCTTCGAGCAGCATGGCAAGCGTGTCGGCCGCGTCCCGGTTGTCGTCCACGACGAGGATGCGCTGGCCGGCCAGCGGCGCGCTGCCGCCACCACCCGCCGCGTCGCCCGCGTGCGCGTCGTCGTGCGCCTCGGCCAGCGGCAGGCGCACGATGAATTCGCTGCCATGCCCCGCCCCCGCGCTCTTCGCCTCGACGGTGCCGCCATGCATCTGCACGAGACTGCGCACCATGGCGAGCCCGATCCCGAGCCCGCCCTGGCCGCGCCCGGCCGCGCGGTGCGCCTGGGTGAACATGTCGAACACTTCCGGCAGGTGGCCGGGCGGGATGCCGATGCCGTTGTCGCGCACCGTGATCTCGACCTGGGCGCCGCTGCGTCGCGCCGTGAGGTCGATGCGGCCGCCCTGGTCGGTGTACTTGGCGGCGTTGTTCAGCAGGTTGGCCAGCACCTGCGTGAGGCGCACGCTGTCCGCATGGAGCGTGAGCGGCTCGTCGGGCAGGCTGACCTCGAGGTGGTGATGATTCTGGTCGATCAGCGGCCGGCTCGTCTCGACGGCGCCGTGCACGACGTCGTCCAGCAGCAGCAGTTGCAGATGCAGCTCGATCTTGTCGCGCGTGATGCGCGAAATCTCCAGCAGGTCGTCCACGAGCTTGACCATCTGGCGCACCTGGCGCCCCAGCATCTCGACGAGGCGGTCGGAGCGGCGGCGGCCGTCCGGATGGCGCAGCAGGTGCACCGCGTTGCTGATCGGCGCGAGCGGGTTGCGCAGTTCGTGTGCCAGCACGGCCAGGAATTCATCCTTGCGGCGGTCGGTTTCCTTCAGCGCCTGCTCGGCCAGCACGGCATCCGTGATGTCGAGCGAGGCGCCGACGTGGCCGGCGTAGCGGCCATCCGGCGCGAACAGCGGTTGCGCGTAATTGTCGAACCAGCGCCACTGGCCGTCGTGGCGCCGCACGCGGTCGAGGTTGCGCCAGGGCTGGCGCTGGCGCACGGCGTCCATGTAGTCGGCGATGTACGCGGGCGCGTCGTCCGGGTGCACCAGCTCCTGCCAGCCCGAACCCAGCACGGCCTCGTGCGGCCTGCCCGTGAAGTCGAGGTAGTACTGATTGACGAAGACGTTGCGGCCCTCGTCGTCGTTCTGCCAGATCAGCACGGGCGCCGCGTTGGACAGCGTGCGGAAACGCTCTTCCGACGCCCGCAATTCCGCCTCGAACCGCTTGCGCACCGTGATGTCCTGCACGATGTTCACGGCGCCGCTGATCCTGCCCGCGAGGTCGCGCAGCGGCGTGATGTTGAGCAGGACGTCGATGCGGGTGCCGTCCGGCCGCTCGATGGCCAGTTCGCGGTCGACGACGGGCTCGCCGCTGGTGAGCACCTCGTGCAGCGGTGCCGTGAAATTGGCCAGCGGGTGGCCGTGCGCGACGCAGGCGTCCGGCCCCCAGCAGGCCGGCGTCTGGCCCGGCGCTCCTCCGCACAAGCGGTCCGCGCAGGCGTTGTGGAACACGACGGCCCCCGATTCGTCGCAGGCGACGACGCCGGCGGGAATGGCGCCGATCAGGTCGCGGTAACGCTGTTCGCTGGCGCGCAGCGCGTCGTCGGCTTGCAGGCGCTGGGCGATCTCGTGCTCGAGCATGCGGTTGTGTCCGGCCAGCACGCGCGTGCGCTCCTCGGCCGCCAGCACGAGCTCGCGCCGGCTCTCCGCCGTTTCTTCCAGCGCGACGATGGCCTGGTAGGCGGCCGCCGCGAAGTCGGCCAGGTTGCGCAGCACGCGCGCATCCTCGGCGTCGAACTGGCGGTCGGGGCGGTGGCTGATGACCCACACGGTGCCGACCGCGCGTCCATCCGCCGTCCACGGCACGAGCAGGTTCTCGACCATGGGCGGTTTGAAGCCGACCATTGCCTCGAAGCGGCGCTCGCCATGCCGCATCAGCATCGTTTGATTGCGTTCGACCACCACGCCACACGGGCTGGTGTCGTAATCGATCGTGCCGCCCAGGTGGTCCGCGAACAGCCCGGCCGCCGCGTGCCAACGGAAGAACTGGCGCCCGTCCTGCTCCTCGAGCAGGCTGATGCCGGCCGAGTCGGCGTCGCACAATTCCATGACCAGCTCGGCCAGTTTCTGCGGCACGCCGTGCGGATCGATGGCCAGTTGCCGGGCGAGCGCGGCCATGGCCCGGTTCTCGGCCGCATGATCCGGCGCCCGGCGTGGACGCCGCTCCAGTTCCGCCGTGATGAATACGTCGTCGACGCAGCAGGGCGTGGCGATTGAGGAATGGATCTCCATTGAGGCAAACGGAAAGTTGAAGCCTCCATGCTACCGAAAAGCCCAGCGGTGCGGCGCGCCGGTGCATTGCATGCGCAATCAAGCGGTTCAACAGCCGCTGGTATTCACCTTAACAATGGGAACACCGGTGCCGTTATACGTGTATTGCACGGAACATTGCATCGGTGTGGGCGCGTTCTCGATCCGCCACCCTGCATCGCCGTTCGGCAATTTGTTGTTGCCGAAGCCGTAGAACGTATAGCCATCGACCTGGACTGCCGCGGTCGACCGATAACAGCCGCCGGCCGGAACGGTCATGCCTTGCAGGACTGGGCCGATCCCATCGCACCATCGATCGGGATAACCATTCCAGACACGCAATTGGGTGTTGGCGTCCATATCGACGAACGTCAGGTTGACAATGCCGGCCGGCGTGCCCGCGCCGCGGATCGCGGTAAGCGACCTGGTCATGCTGATTCCCGTCCTGACCGAGCCGGCCAGCGCATTGAGCGACGAAACACGGGCCGACGCGTCCAGGTCGACAAATTTCGGCAAGGCGACCGCCGACAGAACGCCGAGAATGACGATCACGACGATCAGTTCGATCAACGTAAAACCTTGGGCACGTACCTGGGCGACACGGGTCGGATTTCGATGCATGGCGAGACGGCGATTTGTGGCGATACCGGAAGCAGACTTGCTTTCCACAAGGAAACAATATTTTCAATATATCCACGTGACTGTATTTTGACCATCATCGGGTTTGCAGGCGTTGTAATTGCGCGCATGGCTGGCCTGCCGCGCCCGGCCCGATGCACCCACCCGCCCGTGGCGTTTGCGCTAACATACGGTCGAGAGCGACTCCGGAACAGGCCATGGAACTTGAACTGATTTCGCGCCGGCCCGCCCGGCAGGACGCGGCGCAACCGCTGCTGGACTGGATCCTGCGCCTTCCGGCCTGACGACCATGACGCACCCGCTCGACAACATCTTCTGGAACTGCCTGAACGGCCCGCACCAGCACCTCTCCGCCGGCACCGACCGCGCGCGCCGCTACGCGCCGGGCTTTTCGCCCATCGTCGGCTTCCCCGATCCGCACGATCCCGACTTCGCCGCCCTGCGGCCGTTCTGCAGTCCCGGCGAGCAGTTCTATTGCGACGCCTGGTCCGGCCCGGCACCGCAAGGATGGCGCATCGACGTCGAGGCCACCATGTTCCGCCTCGTGTGGGATGGCCGTCCCGGCCCGGCCGACGATCCCGCCCCGGACGCCGTCGCGCTGGGCCCGGAACACGTGGACCAGGCGATGGCGCTGGCCATGCTGACGCGTCCCGGCCCGTTCGGCCCGCGCACGATCGAGCTGGGCGACTACTTCGGCATCTTCGACGACGGCCGCCTGGTGGCGATGGCCGGCGAACGCATGGCCGCCGCCGGCCTGCGCGAGGTCAGCGGCGTCTGCACGCATCCCGACTTCCAGGGCCGCGGGCTCGCCAGGCGCCTGATGCTCAAGCTCGTCGGGCGCCAGCTGGCGCGCGGCGAGACGCCGTTCCTGCATGCGATGAGCGCCAACCGGCGGGCCCACGATCTCTACCTCGGCATGGGCTTTCGCGATTATTGCGAGACGGTCGTGCGGGTCGTCGCGCCCTACACCAGCCCGGTCGCGTAGTAGAACCCGATCACGAAGAACACGGCCAGCGTCTTGATGACGGTGACGGCGAAGATCTCGCGATACGATTCCCTGTGCGTGAGGCTCGTCACCGCCAGCAGCGTGATGACGGCGCCGTTGTGCGGCAGCGTGTCCATGCCGCCGCTGGCCATCGACACCACGCGGTGCAGCACTTCCAGCGGAATCTGCGCGGCGTGCGCGCCACGGATGAACAGGTCCGACATCGCGGCCAGCGCGATGCTCATGCCGCCCGACGCGGAGCTGCTACCTGGTACTCGGTTTGATGCTCGAATGTGTTGGTACGTGCACCCATCGCGCACATTCTCTGATGACATTGGAACTTGTTCAGCATGCTTCGGTCCAACGCCCTACTGAACGGAATCCACGATCGTGCTCCTTTCCCACAACATCCGCCTCGACCCGACGCCTGCGCAGCGCGATTATTTYGCGCGCGCKGCCGGTACCGCRCGYAGGGTYTGGAACTGGGCGCTSGCCGAGTGGAACCGCCAGGTCGCCGYCGGCCAGRAACCRAATGCGATGGCACTGAAGAAGCAGTTCAACGGCATCAAGTACTCGGAYCCGGACTGGCTGGACGACGATGGCCAGCCCTGGTTGCGCACCATTCACCGTGACGCCCATGCGCAGCCTTTCGTGAATCTCGCGAAAGCATGGTCCCGCTACTTCGCCCAACGTCGCACAGGCCAACTGGCGCACCGACCGCGTTTCAAGAAGAAAGGGCGTTGTCGCGATGCGTTCTACCTTGCCAACGATAAATTCCGCATTGAAGGGATGGAAGCCGTGTTGCCGAAGATCGGTCGCGTGCCGTTGCGCGAGCGTCTGCGCTGGCCCGGCAGGATCATGGGAGCAAGCGTCGGACGCCACGCCGACCACTGGTATCTGGCGGTGCAGGTCGAGGTGCCGGATCACGTCGCGCGCCTGCGTCGCACGGCTGACGGCGTTATCGGCGTCGACCTGGGCGTGAGCACGGCCGCTACCCTATCGAACGGCGAGAAGATCGCGGCACCGCGTCCGCTCGCTGCGGCCCTGCGACGCCTGCGCATCCGTTCGCGGCGCCAGTCACGCAAGCTGGAAGCGGCCAGGAAAACTTTCGGCATCAAAGGACCGATCCCGAAAGGCACACGGCTGCCGGTATCGAAGAACCGAACGTGTGGCGCCCGTGCGCTGGCGCGGCTGCACGCGCGCATCGCCCGCGTGCGGAACGATTTCATGCACAAGCTGACCACCCGGTTGTGCCGCGAGAATCAGGCAGTCGTGATCGAGGACTTGAACGTGCACGGAATGTTGGCCAATGCCCGTCTGGCGCGCGCGATCTCCGACGTCGGCTTTTATGAATTCAGGCGCCAGTTGCAGTACAAGTCCACGCGCTACGGTACCCAACTCGTGCTGGCGGACCGCTGGTATCCATCGAGCAGGCTGTGTTCGGCGTGCGGCCACCGATACGCCGCGCTAAGTCTGGGGGGACGTACCTGGACCTGCTCCGAGTGTGGCACGCACCACGACCGCGATGTGAACGCGGCGATCAATCTGCAACGGCTCGTCACCGGCGCCCATGCGGCGCAAACGGCGCTACCCGAGGCGAGCCGGGCGGTGACGCCGGGCACTGCCGCCGGCGATGGGCCGGCGGGAGGCGGGAAAGTAACGCCTGTCAGGCACGAGCACGGTCAGCAGGACGGCTCGGGGCAGGAAGAGAACGCTGCACACGTGTGCGCACGTTTTCGATAGCAGCCCGTGATGCCGGCGAGCGAATTCACCGAGACGGACGCGTTGACGAGCGGTTCGGGATGCTTTTCAGAGCGTCGCTGACGACGATGAAGCCGGGCTGCGCGGCGATCACGCCGCCGAAACCGTATTCCGACGCCGTGTTCATCGCGGCCAGCAGCGCCCCGCCGACGGCCGCCTTCGCCCGGTCCGCGAAGCGACTTGCCACGCGGCGGAACGCCGTCAGGATCACGACGACAATCCCAGCAGCAGCGCCGCTTCCACCGCCCAGATCGCGACGACCGTCTTGATCGTGGCTGTGGCAGGATCTCGGCCGGCACCGTGTAGGCGTCGCCATACCATTGCGGGATCTGGCGCGTCAGGATGAAGTTCGCCACACCCATGACGACGAGCGGCAGGATCGCCAGCGCAGGGGGCGGCAGCGCTGACGCCGTGCCGCATTCCGGCTCGTTGACGAGCAAGGTGCGATAGCCCTCACCGCGGGCACATTTGCCTCCTCTGCTTTATGGCCGACCCGGCAGCGGATTATTATCGACTTTGCAAATTCGTGAAATACCTAAAGTTACGGTCGCCCGCCGCGCCCGGTGATGTTGCAGCGCCACATATTAATGCGCTCAAATCACTATGTTCCCTCTCAAACAGCCACACCCACACCCGCATACGTTGATGATTTCGCAAGGTCAATGATATTTTTGGAACTGATAGTCTATGATTGTTAAATTTCGTTCGTGAATTACGTCACCTTCGAGGATTCCCGTGCCCGTGGTCAGTGCAGAGCTTCTGATGATGTGGATGCCGCTCGCAGCGGTCATCGCCATTCTCCTGGGCCGGCAGCAGCAACGCCTGGTGACCCTCGACCGTGAGGTGGCGGACCTGCGCCGCGCCGCCCTCGAGATGGAAGCGATGCTGGAGCACGTGCCGGTGGGCGCGGCGGTGCTGGATTGCGACCTGCGCTATGTGCGCCTGAACCGCCTTTTGGCCGAGATGAACGGCCTGGCCATCGAAGAACACATCGGCAAGTCGATCCACGACGTCATACCGGACGTGGCGCCGGCGGCCGAAGGCCCCATCCGCCAGGTCATGCAGACCGGCCAGGCGCTCCTCGGCCTGACGTTCGAAGGCACGACGGCCGCCCATCCCACCGTGCGCCGCGCCTGGCGCGCAGACTTTTATCCGCACTACGACCGCGACCGAAACCTGCTGGGCGTGACGCTCACCGTCGTCGAAACCAGCGAACAGCAGCGGCTTTCGAACGCCCTGCGCGACAGCGTGCGCCGCGAGCAACGCCGCACGTCCGAGCTGGAAGGCMTGATGCAGGCCGCCCCCGCCGCGCTATGCATCGCCAGCGACCGCGAATGCCTGCGCGTCAAGGCGAATCCCGCCGCCGAACGCCTGCTGCGCCTGCGCCGCGGCGACAGCCCGTCGCTGAGCGGCCCCGGCGAGGGCGCCTTCGCCGTGTACGCCGGCGCCACCCAGCTGGCCTTCGACCAGTTGCCGCTGCAGCGCGCCGCCACCGGCGAAGAGATCCACGACGAGGCGCTGACCTTGCGCTTCGCCGACGACGACGAATTGCACCTCATCGTCAGCGCCCTGCCCCTGCGCGACGACACCGGCGAGATCGTCGGCGCCGTCGCCGGTTTCGTCGAAACGCCGGTGTTGACGGCCGATGCAACCGTGGTCCATCATGCGGACGACACGTGCATGAACCAGCAGGCATGACCACCATTCCTTCCACGACCCTGTCCAACCTGTACGGCACCACCGTGCAGGCGCTGGCCGCGCGCAATGCGGGCCTGCAGGGCCTCGACGCGCAGATCCGGCGCGACGACGCGCGCCTGTCCACGCTGGGTCGCCTCGCGAACGTGCTGGATGACGTGAAATCCGTCGCCGGCGCGCTCGCCGCCGGCGGCCTGAAAGTGGCGGTACAGGTCGACGGCAAGGCCCTCGATGCGCGCATCACGGCACCCGGCGCGGCGGCCGGCACGCACAAGGTGGAAGTGAAGCAGCTGGCCCGGGCGCAGCAGCTCGTGACCGTGCAGGTGCCGGCCACCAGCACGACCATCGGCAGTGGCGCACCGACCGTCGTCAAGGTCGAAACGGGCAGCGGCACGAAGACTCTCCGCATCGGCGCCCCCGACAATACGCTGGACGGCATCGCCGCCGCGTTCAAGGCGGCCGGCGTGGATGCGCAACTCGTACCAGGCAACAAGGGCGTCGCGCTGCGCCTGACCGGCCAGCCCGGCGCCGCGAACGCCATGCGCATCGACGTCTCCGGCGACCCCGCCCTGCAGGCGCTGCTGGCCTGGCGAGCGCCGCGCTGGATGCGCTGGTGACCGTCGACGGCAAGACCGTCACCGGCACGGGCAACCGCTTCAGTAGCGCCCCCCCGGCGTCACGCTCGACTTCAAGGCCGTCGGCACCAGCACCGTGACCGTGTCGGGGGACGGCGCCAGCTCGCTGTTCGGCACGACGAGCGGCGGACGGCCGCCATCGGCATTCGATTTGCTCGCCTGAACCTCTTCAGACCGTTGTCCTGGCCGCGAAACCGGCCAGCCATTCTTCCAGCTGCGCCGCCGCCATCGGCCGGCCGATGCCATAGCCCTGCGCGATGTCGCAGCCGTGCTCGCGCAGCCAGCGCAGCTCGGCCAGCGTCTCCACGCCTTCCGCGACGACGGTGAGGCCCAGCGCGTGGCTGAGCATGATGGTCGACTCCACGATGGCCGCGTTGCGCGGCGACTCCGTGATCGCGGTGATGAAGCTGCGGTCCAGCTTCAGTTCGTCGACGGGCAGGCTTTTCAGGTAGGCCAGCGATGCCTGGCCGACGCCATAGTCGTCGATCGACAGCTTGATGCCCAGCCCGGCCAGTTCGTCCAGGTGCGCCTGCGCCAGCGCCGGATCGTCCATCAGCGCGCTCTCCGTGATTTCCAGGCACAGGCGGCGCGCCGGCACGGCGTGGCGTTCCAGCAGGTCGCGCACGCGCCGGCCCAGGTGCGGGTCGAGCAGGTCCAGCGTGGACAGGTTCGCCGACACGGCGACATCGAGCCCCGCCGCATGCCACACGGCGGCCTGGCGCACGGCCGTCTCCAGCACCCAGGGCGTGATCTCGCGGATGAACCCTGTCTGCTCGGCGAACGGAATGAAGCGCGCGGGCGGGATGCTGCCGCGCACCGGATGCTGCCAGCGCAGCAGCGCCTCCACCGCCACGATGCGGTCGCTGCCCAGCGCCAGCTTGGGCTGGTACGCGAGCGTGAATTCGCCGGCCTGCAGCGCGCGCCGCATGTCGCCGATGAGGGACAACTGCTCGTGCGCCGGCTCGCCGCCCGTATCGAGCGCGAACGCGACGCCGGCATGGCGGCGCTTGGCGGCGCCGAGAGCCAGTTCCGCGCGCCGCAACAGCGTGCCCGCATCGAGGCCATCGTCCGGATACAGGGCGATGCCGACGCTCGCCTCGATGTCGAGGCGCTGGCCGTCCAGCGTGACGGGATCGCGCAGCGCTGCCAGCACGGCGTCGGCGAAACCGAGCGCGGCGTCATGGTCCGCCCCCTCCAGCAGGAACGCGAACTGGTCGGCCCACAGGCGCGCCAGCATACCGCCCTGCGGCACCAGCGGCTCCAGCTGGCTCGCCACGGCGCGCAGCAGGCGGTCGCCGACGACGTGGCCCAGCGCATGGTTGATGAGGGCGAAGCGGTCGACGTTCACGACCAGCACGGCCGCGTCCGCGCCGGGCGTGAGGCGGGCGAAGGCGTCCAGGAAGCGCGTACGGTTCGGCAGGTCCGTGAGGCCGTCGACATACGCCAGCCGCGCGATGCGTTCCTCGCGGCTGGCGATCTCCGTGCGCATCTGCTCGAAGCTGCCGGCCAGTTGGCCGATCTCGTCGCCCTGCGCCGGCGGCAGCGGTTGCGCATAGTCGCCCAGCGCGATGCGGCGCGCGGCGGCCGACAATTCGTTGAGCGGCCGGACGATGCGCCCGGACAGCATCAGGCTGCCCAGCGCGAACACGCCCACCGCCCCGACGATCACGACCAGCAGACGTCCCTGCAACTGTCCGAACGGCGTCTGTACCTGGGCCATGGACAACTGCAGCACGGCCTCGATGCCGCCGTCCAGCGGCACGCGCGTTGCCGCGTAGTGCGCGCCGCCGGCGTCGATGTCGCTGCTTCTTGTCACCAGCGCGTCCGCCAGCATGGGCCGCTGCGCGGGCGGCGCGGACGACGCGAGCAGGCCCGGCGTCCCGACGCGCACAACGTGCACACCGAGGCCCGTCACGTCGGCCATGTCGCGCGCCCAGCGGTCGTCCACCTGGAAGCCCATCGCCACCCAGGCGATGCGCGTGGGCGCCATGATCGGCACCAGCACCACCTGGTACAGCTGGCCGTTGCGCATCTGGCGGAAGCCCGCGCTGCGGCCGGCGCCTTCCGCCGCGGCAAGCAGGTCGGGGAACGGGAACGGCTCGCCGGCCGTGGCGCGCTGGGTGCTGGCGATCATCCGGCCGTCCGTACCGGTGACCATCATCACCTGGGCGTGGATGCGCTGGCCGTGGTTGCGGATCACGGAGCGCACGGTGGGCTGGTCCTGCGTGGCGATCGCCTCGCGGAATGCGAAGTCGGCGGCCAGGACAAAGGCGGCCGTCTCGAGCTGGCGCTGGTTCTGGTCGAGCAGGCGCTGGAAGACCCGGGCGCCGACGGCCAGTTCGCGCTGCGTCTCGTGCCCGACGATGCGCGCGCTGCTGCTGTGGACGAGGGCCAGCACCAGCCCCATCACCAGCACCAGCAGGCCGACGAAGACGATGGCAATCCGGTGCCGCAGCGATCGCGATGACATGTCAGTACCGGTCTGGATCGTCCACGTGCGGCCGGGGCGTGCGCGGACGCGCGTCGAGCACGAGGGTCAGGCGTTCCGGGCTGTCGTCCACGTCGATCTCGCCGACGTTTTTTTCCGCTGCGGGTGCCGCCTTCTGCAGCGGATGCCACAACCGCACGCGGTAGCGCCCAGCCGGTACGCCGGCAATGGTGGCGCGGCCGTCCGCGCCGGTGCGCGCAAACCAGGGCGTGTCGACGACCAGCACATGGGCCTCCATCCAGTCGTGGATGTTGCAGCCGATGTCGACCTGGCCCGGCTTGTCGAACACGATGGGCTGGCCCGGCTTGCCGGCATACAGCTTGATCTCGAAGCGCTTCGGCTCCGAGAACGAATATACGTGGTGGCGGATCGTGTCGTTGTTGGGGAAGTCGACGCTGGTCCCGGTCTGCACGACGGTGACCCACGGGATGAATTCGCGTCCGCGCTGTTCGACGGCCGCGTGCGCGGCCGGTGCGCGGGCGTGCGG
>NZ_JBFUDR010000085.1:0-21509 GCF_056404615.1 Massilia sp. P2_C2
ACGCGGCGCCGCGCGGCGGACGCACGGCGCGCGGCGCCTCCAGCAGCGGCACGAACGCGAGCCGCGCCACGCGCAGCGGGGCCAGCAGCACGTCGTAGACGGTGCGGAACCGGCACGGGACGTCGGTGCCGGCGCTCGACCGCAGCATCGCGCCGCGCGCCAGCACGAACGGGTTTTCGGGCACCTCGGCGGGTGCGCGATAGCCCACCTGCACGACGGTGTACGACGGCAGCGGCCGCAGGTAATGCGGATACAGGCTGTCGAGCAGCGCTTCCGTGAACTTGGGATAATCGTCGTCGAGGCGCTTGTTGATCCGCGCGGACAGCAGGGCCACGGACTGGATCAGGCGCGCGACGCCGGGATCGTCCCAGTTGTCGCCGGCCACGTGCAGGTCGCTGGCCGGCTTGGGATAGCGGGCGCGGAATTCGCGCGCGAACTGGCCGAACAGGCCCAGTTCTTCCTCGTAGTAACGCAACAGTTCGTCCATGGATCACCATCGTTGCCCGAGACCAAGAATGTATCTTCCACCCTGGGCACGAAGGTATCTTGAGTACAATCAACGCAACCAATCCGACAGGAGAATGCCGTGACCGACCTGAACCAGTTCCTCATCACGCAGAAATGGCCCGCACAGCAGCCCGACCGCCTGCAGCTGTATTCGCYGCCCACGCCGAACGGCGTCAAGGTGGCGATCATGCTGGAGGAGATCGGCCTGCCGTACGAGGCGCACCGCGTCGCGTTCGACAAAAACGAGCAGACGACGCCGGAATTCATGTCGCTGAATCCGAACAACAAGATCCCGGCGATCATCGACCCCGACGGCCCGGGCGGCAAGCCGCTGCCGCTGTTCGAATCGGGCGCGATCCTGTTGTACCTGGCCGAGAAGACGGGCAAGCTGCTGCCGTCCGACCCGGCGCGGCGCTACGAGATGATCCAGTGGCTGATGTTCCAGATGGGCGGCATCGGCCCGATGTTCGGACAGCTGGGCTTCTTCCACAAGTTCGCCGGCCGGGAGTACGAGGACAAGCGCCCGCGCGACCGCTACGTGCACGAGGCCAAGCGCCTGCTGGGCGTGCTCGATGGCCATTTGCGGGGGCGCGACTGGATCATGGGCGACGAATACACGATCGCCGACGTCGCGACATTCCCGTGGGTGAACAACCTGGTCGGTTACTACGACGCGGCCGAGATCGTCGGCTTCGACCGCTTCCCGGAAGTGGGCCRCGTGCTGGAGGTGTTCCGCGCCCGCCCGGCCGTCATCGAAGGCCTGCAGATCCCGCGCGCACCGGCGGCCTGACGCAAGCTCAAGACAAGGTGCGCAGGTCGGCCACCACCTCGGCCCCGAAGCCGGCGCCGAGCATGTAGTCGATCAACTGCTCGGCGCATTCGTCCGGTTCGACGAGGCTGCCCGTTTCCTTGAGATCGACGAAGCGCTGGCGCATGGGAAAGCGGTCTTCCGACTCGGCGCGGATCTCGGCCTGCATGCCCGTGTCGATGACGCCCGGCGCCAGGCTGCAGATGCGCACCCCGCGCTGCTGGTCGAGGGCGACGGCGCGCGCATGGTGGTCGAGCGCCGCCTTGGTGGCGCAATAGACGCTCCAGCCGGGATAGGCATTGCGGGCCGCGCCGCTGGAGATATGCAGGATGCGCCGCTGCGCCCCGGCGCTGGCACGCACGACGGCCGCCGCCAGCGCCATCGGCGCCGCCACGTTCAATTGCACGGCACGCAGCACGATCTGCGGGTCTTGGACGTCGAGCGGACCGACGGGGCTGACCATACCGGCATTATTCAGCAGCAGGACTGCGCCGGTACCGTCCAGGTAGTCGCCGAGCGCGCCGCCGCCCAGCCAGCCGGACAGCGCGACGTTGTCGGCCAGGTCCAGCGTGACTTCCTCGATCAGTTCCGGATAGGCGGTCGCCAGTTCGATCGAACGGGTGCGCGCCAGGCCGAGCACGGGCACGCCGCGCGCCAGCAGATTGCCGGCGAGCGCGGCGCCGAGGCCTCTGGTGTGGCCGGTGACTATCGCTTTCATGGTCCTCTCCCCTCGTGGCCGCCGCGGGCCGGTGCATCCATCCGAATGGCATGTTATCTCAAGGAAGGGGCGTCGGCCAATCGTGCTCTGGGGGGTACGAAGGCGTGAGCCGTCGTTCCTGGCGCAACCGTTCCGCAAACGGGCTGCCCGACACCGTAATGCTGTGCGCAACGGCGATCGAAACACGACCATTTCGGCTTGATGGATTTCTGGATTACACTCTCTTCCGACTGCGTTGCAATTCAATCACCTCATCAAACGTATCGTGCTATCACCAACGATTCGCAACTACATACTGGCGATTGCACTCGGCACATTCCCGGTACTGGTACTTCTTCAGTGCGCCTTGTTCTACGTATTGCCGTTTCTTGTGCCGCTCATCACGGGCGCGGCCGTTTTTCTATACGGCGTCGTTCTCTCGGCGGCAGTGCTATGGCGCCGCCGGTCCCATCGAAAAAAAGCTCAGGCACTGATGATTGGACTGGTTGCGATGACCTGGCTCGGCTGGATATTTATTCCCACAAAGGAATTCGCGCTACACGTCCGGTTCTGGCTTGAAAAATCCGGATATGACCACGTTGTTGCGCAGGTCGCCCGAGGTGGGCAACCAGGCTGCCTGGCGACACACGACTGCATGGTTGGTGGCGCCATGGCGCCCTACGTCGTATTTCCCTTTGCCGGCTTTCTAAGCGGCTGGATCGGTGTCGTGCATGTTCCCGAGCTGAATCAGGCTCCGGATATCGAACGCCTGAAGTCTGTCGCATCAGACCCATCTTGTGATCCAGATCCGATCGCGCCGCATTACTATGTCTGCGTTTTTTATTGAAATATCTGCGAAGGTGCAGAACAGGAAACTCATCGCCATGCCACGAAATCGACGATTTCGACGTGCACCTGTCTTGAAATGATCTTTGCCATGCGGACTCCCGAAAAAAACGACGTCAATATCCAACCGATCCGGACATGTGAGGCACATCCGGATCGAATATCGACCGCCGGATCATTCGGCCCGGCGGCGAGTCTGCCGATCAGGAAAGTTCAGCCGTGGCAGGTTAGCCCGCACTGGTTCGCCGTCTGGGTGTACGCCGCCTGCGCCTGGGATTCCGAATAGTCGCCACGGCGTTGTTCCTGGACGGGAAGTCCGACGACGAGGTGCGGCAGTTCGCGCAAATGGCGCCGTTGCAGCGCCTGGGCCAGCCGGACGACATCGCCGGCGTCGTCGCGTTCCTGGCCGGTCCGGACGGCGGCTGGGTCAACGGCCAGGTGCTGCGTGCCAACGGCGGTATCGCATAGAGGGCCGAGAGGCCACCGTATAATCGCCGCTCCACATCAGAAAGGCACGCATGACGACGCAGATGGACCGGTTCCAGGAAATGCAGATCTTCGTGCGCATCGTGGAGCGCAGGAGCTTCACGCAGGCCGCCGAAGATCTCCTGGTCCCGCGCGCCACCGCCACCAATGCGATCAAGCGGCTGGAACGGCGCCTCGGCACGCGCCTGCTGGAACGCACGACGCGCGCCGTCGCGCCCACGCAGGACGGCGCCGCGTACTACGAACGGTGCGTGCGCCTGCTGGCCGACCTGGATGAAGCGGAGGACGCGTTCCGCGGCAGCGAGCCCGCGGGCCTCTTGCGCGTGAACCTGCAGCCGACGCTGGCCCGCCACTTCGTCTTCCCCGCCCTGCCCGCGTTCCTCGCGCGCCATCCGCGCCTGAAGCTATACGTGGGCGAGGACGACCGCCTCGTCGACCTCGTGCGCGAAGGCATCGACTGCGTGCTGCGCGCCGGCGAATTGCAGGACTCGACGCTGGTTGCGCGGCGCGCCGCCGACCTGCCCCAGGTGACGGTGGCCAGCCCCGCCTACCTCGAACGCTTCGGCACGCCCATGACGGTAGCCGACCTCGCGCGCCACCAGGCCGTTCACTATATGTCGACGGTGACGGGCCGGCCGCATCCATTGGAATTCGTCACAGAGTCCGGCGTGAAACTGGCGACGCCGCCCGGCGTGATCGCCGTCTCGGGTGCGGAGGCTTACACGGCGGCCGCGCGCGCCGGCCTCGGACTCGTGCAGGTGCCGCGCTACCGCGTCGCCGGGCAGCTGGCGAGCGGAGAGCTCGTCGAGGTGCTGGCCGACATGCCGCCGCCCACCATCCCCGTCTCCGTGCTGTATCCGCAGGCGCGCCAGCTGTCGGCCCGCGTGCGCGTGTTCGCCGACTGGCTCGTTGAACGGTTCCGGCTATCCTGACGGCAGGTATTTCCCCGGCGGCGTGCCAACCTCGTGCCGCGGGTTTTGCTTCCATGGCAGAATGTGTCTCAACCGACTCCACTAGACACGTTATGCAGACCCCTTCCATCCCGCTCGACGAGGCGCGCCGGTTGACGGCGCTGCATGCCACCCGCCTGCTCGGCAGCCCGCCGGAAGAAGCGTTCGACCGCATCACCCGCATGGCCAGCCGTCTGCTAAAGATGCCGATCGCGCTCGTGTCGCTCGTGGACAAGGAAGACCAGTGGTTCAAGTCGCGCTGCGGCACCGACATGACGGGTACAGCGCGCGCGATCTCGTTCTGCGGCCACGCGATCCTCGACCACGAACCGCTGGTCGTGCCGGACGCGACGCAGGATCCGCGCTTCGCGGACAATCCGATGGTCGTGAATCCACCCAATGTGCGGTTCTATGCCGGGGTGCAGCTGTACTCGATCGACCGGATGCCGCTCGGCACCCTGTGCGTGCTCGACCGCGTCCCGCGTACACTGGGCGAGGAAGAACTCGACATCCTGCGCGACCTGGCACGCATGACGGAACAGCTGATCCACTTCCGCCAGCTGGCGACGGCCGCGCAGTCGCTGCATTCGCATGTGTACGTCGACGCCGCGAATCCCGATCTGGCCGCCGCCGCGGGCCAAGTGGAATTCCTGCTCACGCACGACGTCCTGACGGGCCTCGCGAACCGCCAGGTGCTCGTGCGCACGATCGGGCAGAACCTGCAGAAATGGAAAGACGATGGCCTGCACACGCTCGTCGCCACGATCAACGTCGACAAGTTCAAGCGCCTCAACGAGCTGCTGGGCCACCATGYGGGCGACAAGGCGCTCGTCGCGATCACGTGGAGCCTGCAGAACCTGCTGCGCCCGGGCGACATGCTGGCGCGCGCCGGCAGCGACGAATTCGTCCTGCTGCTGCCGGGCCTGGGCGACGACAGCGTCGCGCGCGACCGCCTGCGCCAGCTGCTGCAGGCCGTCACGCGCGAATACAGGACGCCCGGCGGTCCGATCCCGCTCACGTGCAGCATCGGCTACGCGATCTTCCCGGAAGACGGCGCCGACGGCGACGTCCTGCTCAACAACGCGGCGATGGCCGTGCGGCGCGCCAAGGCGCTCGGCGGCGCCCAGATCCAGCGTTATTCGGAAGAGCTGAACCAGGCCCTTACCCGCAAGCTCACCCTGGAAAACCAGCTGCGCCACGCGCTCAAGCGCGAGGAACTGTACCTCAACTACCAGCCCAAGATCGCCCTGCACGACGGCAGCGTGGCGGGCATGGAAGTGCTCGTGCGCTGGAATCATCCGGAGCACGGCCCGATCGCGCCGGCCGAATTCATCCCCATCGCAGAGGAATCCGGCCTCGTCGTGCCGATCGGCGCCTGGGTGCTGCGCACGGCCGTGGCCCAGCGCCGCGCGTGGAGCGAGGCCGGCGTGCCCGACGTACCGGTGGCGGTCAATCTCTCGGGCAAGCAATTTCTCGGCACGGACGTCGTGGCGCTCGTCGCAGACGTCCTGAGCGAGTCGCGCCTCCCGCCCCACCTGCTCGAACTCGAGCTCACGGAAAGCATTTCCATGGACGACCCGGTCCGCACGGCGGACCTGATGCGCCAGTTGCGCGAGCTGGGCACCTCGCTCAGCATCGACGACTTCGGCACCGGCTATTCGAGTCTCAGCTACCTCAAGCGCCTGCCGCTCGACAAGCTCAAGATCGACCGCTCGTTCGTCCTCGATGTGCACCAGACTGCTGAATCGCTGGCGATGGTGAAGGCGATCATCGCGATGGCGCACACCTTGCACCTGCAGGTGATCGCGGAAGGCGTCGAGTTCGACGAGCAGGTCGCCGCGCTGCGGGGCGCCGGCTGCGACCAGATCCAGGGCGATTACTACAGCAAGCCGCTGGACGCCGCGGCCTGCGCCGAGTTCCTGCGCCGCCATGCGGCCAAGGAGACGGCGCCGGCCGCCGCGGCCGCAAGCTAGCGCCGTTCGCCCGGTTGCGCCATCGGCGTATGGCACCCGTCAGCGCCGCGCCAAAGATAGCGATTGCAACAGGCTGATCCCACCGGGTCGGGCAGCCGCCGCACATCCGCCCCCCTGTAAGTACGGTCGAACGCAACACTCGTGCCCCGTTTTGGTGCCCCCATTTGTGCAATCCAATGATAGCGCTTACAATGATGACACGAGGCGTTGCCAAATATAAATATACATGCCCGTTGCCAGGCGGGGTCCGTTGCTTTCGGCCACACGGACCGCATCAAAAAACTACTGCAAAAACCTACCACCACAAGCATGCGTTACTCCAGTAACCATAAGGCCGAGACGCGTCAACGCATCATCGGCGAAGCCGCGCGCCGCTTCCGCAAGGACGGTATCGAGGGCACCGGTCTGGTGCCATTGATGAAGGCGCTCGGCCTGACCCACGGCGGTTTCTACGCCCATTTCGAATCCAAGGATGCCCTCGTGCAGGCTTCGCTGGAAGCCGCCGCGGAACAGACGCTGGAACGCTGGCAGGCGTCCGGCGCCGGCGCCCCGGCGGCCGGCGCCCCGGCGGCGAACGACCCGGCGAGCACGCCATTGCGCGCGATCATCGATTGGTATCTGTCCCCGCAACACCGCGACGAACCRGAAGAAGGCTGTCCGCTGCCCACGCTGGCCGCGGAGCTCGGCCTGCGCGGCCAGCCCAGCACGACGGCCGACACGATGGTGGCGCATATGACCGCCCGACTGGCCGACAGCCGGCTGGCAGCGGGCGCCGGCCACGACGGCATCGTCGCCCTTGCCGCGATGGTCGGTGCCCTCACGCTGGCGCGCGCCGTGTCGGATCGCGACGCGTCGGACGGGATCCTCGCGGCCGTGCGGGCGGCGTTACAGCCGGCGGAACCCGAGGCCTGACGATTCGCCAGTCGTGCCCTTGCAGACCGCCCGCCGCGCAGCCATGCGCTGCGGGCCATCGTCGTTGGCCGCCTGGCCGCGTCCCCGTGCGCCGCGTGACTCCACATCGAGCGCGCCCCGGTTGTCCAACGCCTGCATTTTCGGCTGCTGGCGGCCGCTGGCATCGCAACGACGAGATGATCCACGTGGCGCGCAAGCGCTGCCGACCTTATTCGACCACTTCGCTGCCTCACCTCAACGAGTCCATGTAAGCTCTACGCGCAGCTCCGGTGCCGGTAAGACGCAACGAGTTCGACCAGATGCAATCGATCGTGATTTTCTGTGATTATTGCGCCAACACAACTTGCTATAGTGAACCTTTTAGCGTGGTTTTGGTAAAACAGAAGCGCTGACCCGGATGTCTACCGAGACATCAGCGCAACGATAAACACACAAGTCAGGCCGGCATCAGCCTGGCTCACTATGAAATGATTACCCATGATTCGTTCGACGCGGACGTTAACAGCTACCCTCGGCTTGCTGGCATTGGTAGGAACGGCGCAGGCACAAACGCAAACGCCGTCGTGGATGCATCCCCAACAGGCGCCGTCGTCAGGTTGTGCCAAACCTGCTTACCCAACCGATGCCCTTAGAGCCGAGGCCACGGGCACCGTGACGATGCAGTTTTTGATCGGGGTCGACGGTACTGTACAGGATACGAAAGTTGCGAAATCGAGCGGTAATGCAAGCCTGGACCAGGCAGCCATCAATGCGCTCTCGAAGTGCCGTTTCAAACCCGCAAAGGTGGACGGCAAACCTGTCGAACAGTGGCGGGAAGTTAAATATGTCTGGTCACTCGGCTAAAGAGTTAATGCACCGCCGGGATTCGCAGCGGGTCGAAAGCGGTCGCTAGAACTCGCAGGAGAGCGCGCCATTGAGCTGATCCATGATGTGCAAACGATAGGTCAAGCAATCCGCTCCAACTGACCAGCTATGCGTTCCGATTGTCTGTTCCGGGTCGACAGTTGCCGAAGATTGAGTGGCCGCCCTCTTAGGAGCGGCCATTCGTTGACGTACTTGATCAGTTTTGTGTTGCAAGCGTGCTCACGCGTGCCCGTTGAGGATGTCGACATCCAACATAATCTGAAAAAACTGATGAATCTTAACGAACACCTTGACGATGACAGCCCTGATCCGGAGCAGTTCAGCCTCATCAGGCGAGACATCAACGAATGGAACCGCTGGCGCGAACGTTATCCGAAAAAAGCAATTAATTTGCAGTCAGCCGACTTGTGTGGCGCTGATCTGATCGGGGCAAACCTCAACGGCGCCAATCTATTTCGTGCCGACTTACGCAAAGCAAAACTTACTGGGGCTGACTTATCGCACGCACTGCTAACAGAAGCGAATTTGATGGGATCGTTTTTAGGGCAAGCGAACCTCAAGAAAGCCAAGTTGAGGTACGCCAGACTCGATAACGCCTTGATCGATGTTGCAAATTTGTGTGAAGCCGACCTTTCGTATGCAAACCT
Source organism: Massilia sp. P2_C2 (assembly GCF_056404615.1). Lineage (NCBI taxonomy): Bacteria > Pseudomonadati > Pseudomonadota > Betaproteobacteria > Burkholderiales > Oxalobacteraceae > Massilia > Massilia sp. P2_C2. Next base: position 8,691 of record NZ_JBFUDR010000085.1, read on the forward strand.
GAGCGAAGCCTTCCTCCGTGACGCGAACGTTACTGGAACGATACTACGGGGCGCAAATTTTAGCGGTGTCAACGTTACCGGAGTGAAGTTTCAACCTTCTGCGATGGACGGAACGTGCTGTGGAGTCCGAGGAATCGAATCGACCTACGGCAATGCGATATTTAGAAGGGCCGTAGCCGACCAGGATTACATTGATTCCCTTGGAGCGCACTGGGAGTCGTCCTGGCGTACATGGCTTTTCCGCGCGTGGAGATTGACGGACTATGGCCGCAGCATTTCGCGTGTGCTGCTGTTGACAATCACCGTGCAAGTACTGTTCGGAACGATCTACTCTCTGTTTCCCTCGCTCGTCGGCATCGACTGCAAGATTGGCGCACCGAACTGTTCGTTCCACGGGTCGTTTACACCCTATTATTTCTCGATCGTCGTATTTACCACGCTCGGATTCGGAGACGTTAGTCCGAAGACGACGATCGGCGAACTCATTGTGAGCGCCGAAGTCTTGTGCGGCTATACGGTCCTCGGGTTGTTTCTATCCGTCCTTGCCGACAAGGTCGCCCGTCGCAGCTAGATTAACCTATCCAGGTAAACCGGATTGGTGTTTCCCCGGCACCACGACTATCCTTTAAATTGAACAGCCACATGAACGCCCCTGCCAACCTCACCCGGACCATTCGCCAGATGGTCGATCATATCGATTCTTACGTAACGCCACTTTTTCACGAAGAATACAAGCAGCGCAATGAACGTCGCCCACCTGCCTTCCTGGACCCAGACGACGAGTTGCGCCGAATTGCGGTTGTTTTCGCCTATAGCGGTGGTGTGCAAGCAGCGCCGGTAACAAGAATGATCAAGAGCGGGGATTACGACCATGCGTTCGCTGGTTTCGATGTCGACGCAGTACGTTCGATGAACCCATGCGATATCTACGATAACTATTGGCCACGCGTCAAACCAATTAAAAACGAAAGCAAATTGCTCTGGCTTGTACGGGCTTCCCGTGTGCTCGCGCACGGGCATAGCATTCAGAAATTTCTGTCCGCAAGTGATGTGCCGGCTTCCATCCACAGTTCAGCGGACATCGAACGATTTTGGAATGGATTAAAAAAGGTTAACAAGGCTTTGAAAAACGTACATTTATCTGGCATGCAGTCCGTCACTTCGCAGCTACACTTCTTGATGGGCCTTGGATATGACTGCGTAAAACCGGACCGCATCGTGATGGACGTAGCGCAGACCCTTGGCATGGTGCGCAGTGAGCGTAATGAGGAAAATTTCATTTTAGTCACTCGACTCTTACAACAATGCGCCGTTGAACTGGACATTCGTCCTGGGATACTCGACATGTATTTTCTCATTCAGGGAGGGCATACCGATGCCCGCGAATGGACACGCGAAGACTTTACTCCTTGGCAAGCAGAGTTGATGCCAGAGTTAGAGCTTGCATGATCGGTGCGCCAATTTCCTAAAGTCTCTGCCCATGGACTGCAATGGTCAGTAGCGGTCACTCGATCACTAAGTCGCCACCAAAAAACCATGTAGCAGAGCAGGTTGCCATCGAGCTTCGGTTGAGTGTGTCACCTCTCTGTAAAAGTAAATTACGGCAAGTTTTAAGAAGATAAGCAAGCATGAAAGCAAACGAACTGATTGCAGCATTGAGTAAGAAACTCGAGACCACCTCGCAGACAGAACTGGCCGCAGTTTTAGGAGTCAGTGTAGGCACCCTTATAAATTGGAAAAATAGGGATGAAGATCTAAGTGCTGTCCAAGTCGCATCGGCGCTATCGAAATCCCGCTCGGCTGCAGTAAAAAAAGCACAGCTTGAGACAATTCAGCCTATTGTAGAATTTTTCCCAATCAAGCGATGCGCAACTAAACGCAATGCAAGTTGGTTGATATTCGATGGCGGCAACAACGCCAGTCGATATGCACAAGGGCTTCGCGGCGCACTTGAGGATAGTCATGGCATCTACGTTTTTTATGATTCGCGCGGTCATGCATTATACGTCGGAAAGGCACGAGAGCAGACGCTTTGGAACGAAATGAATTTAGCCTTTAAACGCAAACGGGAAATTCAAAAGATTGCGCTCGTCAGCCATCCAGATCGAAATCAAGAATTCAAACCAGGATATGAAAAATTACGGCAACCAAAAGATACATTGCTCGAGCTGTACGACTTAGCATCTTACTTTAGTGCGTATCAAGTCGACGACGCGATGATTGATGACCTAGAAGCACTAATGGTTCGAAGCTTCGCTAACAACTTGCTGAATGTACGTATGGAGAAATTCGCACACAGCAGAAAGGGTAACCGCTAGGTATTTTTTGCAAATAGTCTCACACAGATACTACAACATTCCAAATGTACGAGAAAACGGCTTATAGCAGCCCATCTTCCGGCACATCCGACCGTCGAAAGGCGGGCGGCCACGTATCAACGATCGCGCAACACCTACTCGTCAATACCATGTCCGGTGACAGGTGGCCGCCTGCGCATTAGGAACCAGGACGATTTGTCACCGGTCCACCATCGCCAACGCCTTCTCCGGATAACGCGCCCCAGCCACGCCAATTTCGTCCAGCACCCCATCCAGCCGCAGCAAATCATCCGCATCCAGCCTGACGTCCGCCGCCGCCAGGTTCTGTTCGAGGTAGACGCGCCGCTTGGTACCGGGAATCGGCACGACGTCATCGCCCTGCGCCAGCAGCCACGCCAGCGCCACCTGTGCCGGCAACACGTCGTGCCGCGCCGCGATGTCCTTCACGAGGTTGGCGATGGCCTGGTTGCGGTCGAAATTGTCGCCCTGCAGGCGCGGATCGTTCTGCGCGCGGAAGTCGTTGGCCGGATAGTCCTCGGCGCGCTTCGCCGTGCCGGTCAGGAAGCCGCGTCCGAGGGGACTGAACGGCACGAGGCCGATGCCCAGTTCGCGCAGCACGGGCAACACGTCGGCCTCGATATTGCGTTCCCAGATCGAGTATTCGCTCTGCAGCGCCGCCACCGGCTGGACGGCGTGGGCGCGGCGGATCGTATTGGCGCCCGCCTCGGACAGCCCGAAATGCAGCACCTTGCCCTCGCGGATCAGATCTTTCACCGTGCCGGCCACGTCCTCGATCGGCACGTTCGGGTCCACCCGGTGCTGGTACAGCAGGTCGATGCGGTCCGTGCGCAGGCGCTTCAGCGACGCCTCGACCACGGCGCGGATGTGCTGCGGACGGCTGTCCGTGCCCGAGAGCGCACCCTGGCCGATGACGAAGCCGAACTTGGTCGCGATCTGCACCTCGTTGCGCCGGCCGGCGAGCGCGCGGCCCAGCAATTCCTCGTTCGTGTACGGACCATAGACCTCGGCCGTGTCGAGGAAGGTGCAACCCAGGTCGATGGCGCGGTGGATCGTCGCGATCGATTCCGCGTCGTCCGGCGTGCCATAGGCATGGCTCATGCCCATGCAGCCCAGTCCGATGGCGGAAACCTCAAGTCCCCCGGTGCCCAAAGTGCGTGTCGTCAACATGTCGTTCCTTTGCGTAATGGATGCCGCCGGCGGCGGCCTGGGGACAATGTAAGCATTGCGGCTTGCAAAGAAAACACCAATAATCGGCGGATCATTTTCCAAAAATAGAAGATGGGAGTCGATGCGTTTGGACTGGAACGACCTGAAATACTTCCTCGAAGTGGCGCGCGGCGGCAGCCTGACGCGCGCTGCCGACGTGCTGCGCGTGAGCCAGTCGACCGTCGGCCGGCGCATCGCGGAACTGGAAGCGCGCCTCGCCACGCGCCTGTTCGCGCGCCACCAGACCGGCTACTTCCTCACCGACGAGGGGCGCGAACTGCTCGGGCGTGCGGAAGCCGCCGAGGACAACATGCTGGCGTTCGAGCGGGGTGCATCCGGCCTCGCGCCGGCGATCTCCGGCATCGTGCGCCTGGCCACCACGGAAAACCTGGCGACCGACCTCGTGATCCCCGCGCTGCCCCGCTTCGTCGCGCGCCATCCGCAGCTGCGCCTGGAGATCGTCACGACGACGGCCACGGTGGAACTGGGCCGGCGCGACGCCGACCTTGCGCTGCGCGTCGTACGGCCCGGCCACGGCAACCTGAAGATGCGCCGGCTCGGCGAGATGGCGCATGGCGTGTACGGCCACCGCGACTATCTCGCCCGCCATCCGGCACGGGATGACGACCCGTTCGCCGGCCGCGCCGTCGTCACGTGGGACGAGGCGCACGCCCACCTGCCTGCCGCCCGCTGGCTCGCGCAGCGCGCGCCGGAGGCCCCCGTCGTGCTCACCGCATCCACGCTGCGCGCGCAGATCGCCGCCGTGCGCGCGGGGCTCGGCCTGGCCGTCCTGCCGGACTTCCTCGCCACCGCCCCGGACTTCGTGCGCGTGCTGGCGCCGGACGAGGTGTTCAGCGACGGCGTATGGCTCGTGATGCATGCGGACCTGGCCGCGTCGAACCGCGTGCGCGCCGTCGCCGATTTCCTGGCGGAGACCGTCGCGCAGGCGCGAGGCCGTCTGGCCGGCCGCTGCGCAGGCTAGCGGTCCTGGTAGCCGCCGAACGCGGCGACGGGGCTCCACGCGGGCGACACGGCCGGCAGCGTCGGCGCCAGGGGCGCGTACTCGCCGGCGCCGTACACGACCTTGCCATTGACGACGGTGAGCACGCTCTCCAGGCGCTTGATGCCTTCCGCGTCCATGCCGAAGTAATCCTGCGGCAGAACGACGAAGTCGGCGTACTGGCCCCGTTTCAGCGTGCCCTTCACCTTTTCTTCGCCGCTCATCCACGCGGAGCCCGTCGTGATCAGCTTCAGCGCCTCGTAGCGCGACAGGCGGTCGCCGTCCTGCCAGACCGGCATGCCGCCGGCCGTCTTGCCGGTGACGGCCCAGTACACCGAAGGCCACGGGTTGTAGCTGGACACGCGCGTGCCGTCCGTGCCGAGGCCCACCGGAATGCCCTGCGCGAGCATCCTGCGGACCGGCGGCATCTGGCGCGTCTGTTCACCGTAGCGCTTCCTGTAGGCCTCGCCCTGGAAGTGCATGCGGTCCTGCACGGCGATGCCGCCGCCCAGCCGCTTGATGCGCGCCAGGTCGGCGTCGCTGATGGTCTCGCCATGATCGATGATGAAGCGCAGGCCGTTCAGCGGCGTCTGCGCATTCACCTTCTCGATCACGTCGAGGTCGCGCGCGATGCTCTCGCCATACGTGGCGTGCAGGCGGAACGGCCAGCGGTTCTTCACAAGCAGCGCGACGACCGGTTCCAGGTCGCCTTCCATCGACGCCGGCAGGTCCGGGCGCGGCTCGAGGAAGTTCTCGAAATCGGCCGCGCTGGCGACGAGGTTCTCGCCGGCGCCCTCGGCCGAGAAGCCGTTCGGGTACAGCATGTGGTCGTTCTGCTTCGGCTGCGTGAGCGTGAGCCAGCGCTGGAAGTCGTCCAGCTCCTTGCCCGCGCGCTGCGCGAACAGGTAATACGCGGTGCGCACCGTCAGCCTGCCCTGCCGCGCCAGTTCCAGCGCCACGCCGTAATCGTCCGGATAATTCTGGAAGCCGCCGCCCGCGTCGATGGCGCTCGTCACGCCCAGGCGGTTCAGTTCGCGATAGAACTGCAGGGTCGAGTTGACCTGGTCGGCGCGCGATAATTTATTTGTCTTCGCCAGCGTGGAATACAGGATCAATGCGTTCGGTTTCGCGACCAGTTTGCCGGTGGGCCGGCCGTGCGCATCCAGTTCCACTTCGCCGTCCTTGTAGGTCGTGTTGCGGTCGTAGCCCAGCGTCTCGACGCCCTTCCGGTTGAGGAAGCCGAGGCCATACAGGTACAGGATGAACACGGGCTTGTCCGGCACGGCGGCATTGATTTCTTCCAGCGTGGGCAGCCGTTTTTCCTCGAACTGCCACTCGTTCCAGCCGCCCACGACCTTCACCCATTCGCCGTCCGGCGTGCGCGCGGCCTGCTCCTTCAGCATCGCCAGCGCGCGCTTGAGCGACGTGACGCCGTCCCAGCGCAGTTCCATGTTGTAGTTCAGGCCTTCGCGGATCACGTGCAGGTGCGAGTCGTTCAGGCCCGGGATCACGGTGCGGCCGTGCGCGTCGATCACCTGCGTACTGGCCCGCCTGAGCTTCAGCACCTGGGCGTTGCTGCCGGTCGCGAACACCTTGYCGTCCCTGACGGCGACGGCCTGCACGAACTCGCCCTCCTTCGCCATCGTGGCGATCTTGCCGTTCGTGAGGATCAGGTCGGCCTGGGCGGACGCGGCGCCGGCCGCGATCAGGCCCGCCGCGACGACGACGGCGCGCAGCGTAGCGATGTGGAAAATGGTCATTGCGGTCTTTCTTTGGTTGCGGCCCGGCGGACGTCGCCGGGGCCAGACCGCCGCAGGTTACCGCACGGCCACACGCCGCGCCCCTGCCTTCCGGCCGGGCGCCGGCGGCTTCGTGTTACGATCTGGCGATGGAAAAACGAAGCGACTACAAGACCGCCTTGCTGATCGAGGCGACGATCCACGAGGCAGAAGCACAGAACCGTTCACCCGCGCGCGCGCTGGCCGCGCTGGGCGTGCCGTTCGAGGTCACGATGCGCGTGCTCACGCGGCCGGACGAACGGCGCCACGTGGTGCCGCTCCCCCGCAGCCCGGAAGCTCAGGGATAGCGTACCGGCCGGCCCGGCAGGTCGGGCAAAGGAATGAATTCCGTCTCGCCCGGCACGTGCGGGAAGCGCTGCGCCTGCCAGTCTTCCTTCGCCTGCTCGATCCGGTCGGCCGAGCTGGACACGAAGTTCCACGTCAGGTAGCGCGGGCCATCCATCGGTTCGCCGCCGAGCAGCATCACGCGCGTGCCGGCGTGTTCCGTCGCGGCCAGCGTGACGGTGGCGCCCGGTTTCAGCACGAGCAGCTGGCCCCGTTCGAAGCGCCCGTCGCGACCCAGGTCGAGCGTGCCGTCGACGACATACAACGCCTGCTCGGGATACTCGGCCGGCAACGTCAGCCGCGCGCCGGGCTGCAGGGCCAGGTCGACGTAGAACAGCGGCGACTGCACGGCCACCGGCGACCGCTTGCCGAAATAGCTGCCGGCGATGATGCGCGCRGTGGCACCATCGCCGTCGAGGATCGGCAGCTCGTTCGACCCGATGTGCGCGAAGGCCGGATCGCATTCTTCCCTGGCCTGCGGCAGCGCCACCCAGCACTGCAGCCCGAACAGGCTGGAGCCGGCGGCGCGCACGTCCGGGCCGGTGCGTTCGGAGTGGACGATGCCCTTCCCGGCCGTCATCCAGTTCACCTCGCCCGGCTTGATGTCCTGCACGGTGCCGAGGCTGTCGCGGTGGCGGATCTGGCCGTCCAGCAGGTACGTGACGGTGGCCAGGCCGATGTGCGGATGCGGCCGCACGTCGATGCCCTCGCCCGCGTGGAAGACGTGCGGTCCCATCTGGTCGAGGAAGACGAACGGCCCCACCATGCGCCGGTCCTTGTGCGGCAGCGCGCGCCGCACTTCGAAGCCACCGCCCAGGTCGTGCGTGCGCGGGATGACGATCGTTTCCAGGCTCTCGTGGTCGAACGTGCTCATGTCAGCGTGCCTCCGTGGTGATCTGGATGGTCCCGGACAGCGTCTTGTGCACCGGGCATTTGTTGGCGATGTCGGTCAGGCGGGCCTTCGCTTCGTCGTCCAGCGCGCCGACGTATTCGATGGTACGGTGCAGGCCGTACACCGCACCTTCCTGGCCGTGCTTGATGGAGACCTTCACTTCGTCGAGCGCATAGCCCTTGCGCTTCGCGTACAGGTTCACGGTGAGCGTCGTGCAGGCGGCCAGCGCGGCGGCCAGGATGTCGTGCGGTTCCGGGCCGCTGTCCTCGCCGCCCAGCGCCTTCGATACGTCCGTCACGATGCGGTGCGGTCCGATCTCGACCACCTGCTGCAGCGGCCCCGTGCCGCGATGCGTCGTCACTTCCATGGCTTGTTCTCCTCGTCTGGTGCTTTGCGTGGATGTCCGCCACCCGTGTACGCCAGGTCGCGGACAGATTGTAACGTCAAGCGCGCATGCCGGTCGTTGCGTTTGACGTCGTTATATGGTCCGGGTTCAGGCCGGCAGGTCGAACAACAGCACTTCGGCATCCCTCGCCTCCGCCAGTGCCACGACCGCTTCCCCGCTGGTCTCGACGGCGTCGCCGGCTTCGAGCGCACAGCCGTTCACGGTCAGGCTGCCCCGCGCCACCTGGACATAGGCCTGGCGGCCCGGCAGCAGCGCATGGTCGACGCGGTCGCTGCCATCGAGGATGGTCGCATAGATGGCGGCGTCCTGGCGCAGCGAGACGGAGCCGTCGCGGCCGTCGTTCGATGCGATCAGGCGCAGCCTGCCGCGCTTCGAATCCGTGTCGAAGTGCTTTTCCTCGTAGCCCGGCGCGCCGCCGGCCTCGCCCGGGATCACCCAGATCTGCAGGAAGTGCACGGGTTCCGTCGCCGAGTGGTTGTACTCGCTGTGGGTGACCCCGGTGCCGGCGCTCATCCGCTGCACGTCGCCGTAGCGCAGGACGGAACCGTTGCCCATGCTGTCCTTGTGCTCCAGCGCGCCGTCCAGCACGTAGGAGATGATCTCCATGTTCTTGTGGCTGTGCGGGTCGAAGCCGCGGCCCGGGGCCACGCGGTCTTCGTTGATCACCCGCAGCGGGCCGACGTTCATGTGCGCCGGGTCGTAGTAGTGGCCGAACGAGAAGGTGTGCTGCGAGCGCAGCCAACCGAAACTGGCGACACCGCGATCCGCGCTTTTACGTACTTTCAGCATGATGTTCTCCTGTTGATTGAGTGTTCGAACCGTTCGAACACACTGCGCTTGCCGACTCCTCCAGTGTTGCCTTCTTGCCGCTGCAAGCGCGTTTCCATGGAAAGCATTATGGTCGTTGCCGGGCAGGATGAAAAACGAGTTGTTTTATGCACTATGATCGATTTTTTCGATAATGCATGGATCGGCAGAGCACTACACTGTGCCGGCAGATCGCCGAGGAACTGGGGCGCGGGACCTGAACACAGGCGCCGTTCAGGATGGCGAAGTTTCCCGCTTCCTCAGGACGAAATACGCGAAAGCCACAAAATAAAAAAACATCCAGTGCCCGGAAAATCCGCGGACCTGATGGCTGCGGAGTGAGGCAAATTCATCGGCCGTCAATTCACGAATAAGTTTGCCGTGATCCAGAAGGAGGAACTTCCCTTCGTGAATCTCCGGACTACCAAACGAGACCGCATGCATGAACAGGAAAAAATTCGCGATGGTGTATGCCAACAGGCAGAGGCCAACCGCCACGACCCAGTCCGGAAATTGGGTGCGGATCTGGGCCAATGTAGGTCTGCTTCCAAGCGTTTTTCGGCTCGAGAAAGCGTATGGCATGAAGACGACGAATATCCCGATATGCAACAGCCAGACGTAGGGAAAGCGGGCCAGCACGTCCATGCCGGACACGGCGAGAAGGTGGACGACGACCGAGATAACGAGGCCGATTAAAGCGACGAGTCCGAATACCAGATGCATGACGTTTGCGCGCGGGACGACGTTGTACAAGAGAAAATCCAGTGTACGTTCATTATTGCTCCCGGTGCAAGTTACGGCCGCGCCACGAACCCTGAACGAGAACCGCCGTTTGCAGAGCAACGACGCGCCGGCACTTTTTTGATACGATGCGCTCCCCGTCAACCTTCGCCCGCACATGCTCAGACTCAGCCTGGACGCCCTCCTCACCGTCGACACCATCGCCCGCCGCGGCAGCTTCTCGGCCGCCGCCAAGGAGTTGTACCGCGTACCGTCGACGATCTCGTACACCGTCTCCAAGCTGGAGGACGACCTGGGCGTGCAATTGTTCGAGCGCTTCGGGCCGCGCGTCGTGCTCACGCCCGCCGGCGAGGAATTGCTGAAGGAAGGCCGTTACCTGCTCAAGGCGGCGGGCGACCTGGAGAGCCGCGTGCGCCGCGTCGCCTCCGGCTGGGAGACGGAATTCACCATCGGCATGGATTCCGCCCTCGCCCCGCTCGGCCTGCAGGACGACATCCGCGCGTTCTACGACGTGGCCGACCAGACCCGGCTGCGCATCGTGCGCGAGGCGCTGTCCGGCACGTGGGAAAGCCTGCTCGACCGGCGCGTGGACCTGCTCGTGGGCGCGGCCGGCGAAGGTCCGTCCGGCGGCGGCTACACGGCGGAGCCGGTCGGCACGATGTCGTTCGTGTTCGTCGTCGCGCCCACGCATCCGCTGGCGCAGATCCGGCACCGGCTGGGCAAGGCGGAGCTGACCGCGCATCGTGCCGTGTCCGTCGCCGATTCCGTGCGGGTGCTGCAGGCGCGCACGGTCGGCCTGCTGTTCGGCCAGGACACGCTCACCGTCCCCGACATGCAGACGAAGTACGAATTCCAGCTGGCCGGCCTCGGCTTCGGCTTCCTGCCCGAATCCTGGGCGCGGGCCGACATCGCGGCCGGCCGCCTCGTCGAGAAGCAAGTCGAGGAACCGAAGCCGGACGAGACGCTGTACCTGGCCTGGCGCACCGGCGAGGAAGGCGCGGCGCTGAAATGGTGGCGCGAGCGCATGCGTGCGTCGGCGCCGCTGGCGCGCATGCTGGCACTCAACTGTCCGGTCGAGCGCGCAACGGACGATACCGGGCGGTAAGCACCTATACGTTCGTATGCCTAGACCGCTGCTGCAGCCGTCCCGACAATGTCCGGGTCCGGATGCGGCGGCCAGGCCGTCCCTTCCGGTTCCCAGCCACCTACCTGAAGAAACCTGAAGGGACTCGCCATGACCATCACCCGCACCGCCGACACCGTCACGACCCGCGACGGCACCATCATCCACTTCAAGGACTGGGGCCACGGTCCCGCCGTCGTGTTCAGCCACGGCTGGCCCCTGTCGGGCGACGCCTGGGAAGACCAGATGATGTTCCTGGCCAACCATGGCTACCGCGTCATCGCCCACGACCGCCGCGGCCACGGCCTGTCGGGCAAGCCCTGGCACGGCAACCACATGAACGACTATGCCGACGACCTGGCCCAGTTGATCGAGGCACTGGACCTGACCGACGTCACCCTGGTCGGCCATTCGACGGGCGGCGGCGAGGTCGCACGCTACATCGGCCGCCACGGCACCGGCCGCGTCAAGGGCGCCGTGCTGGTGGGCGCCGTGACGCCGCAGATGGGCCAGTCGGACGCCAATCCGAACGGCGTGCCGATGGCGGCATTCGATGGCATCCGCCAGGGCGTGCAAGCGGATCGCGCGCAATTCTTCAAGGACCTGACGGGCCCGTTCTATGGCTTCAACCGTGAAGGCGCCAAGGATTCGCAGGGCATGCGCGACACGTTCTGGCTGCAGGGCATGCAGTGCAGCCTGCGCGCGGCCTATGAGTGCATCAAGCAGTTCTCGGAAACCGACTTCACGGAAGACCTGAAGAAGATGACCGTGCCGACCCTCGTCATCCACGGCGACGACGACCAGATCGTACCGATCGACACGACGGCCCGCCGCGCCGTCGAGCTGCTGCCGCAAGGCCGCCTGGCCGTCTACGAAGGCGGTTCGCATGGCCTGGCCTATACCCACAAGGACCGCCTGAACGCCGACCTGCTGGCCTTCCTGCGTTCCTGATCTGCCGATCCAGCAACGGCCCGCCGGCTCAAGCCGGCAGTGCCGCATCCTCCAGCACGCGCAGTACGGGCGGCGGCGCGTGCGGCGCCCCGCCGGCGCCGAACAGCCCCGTCATCGCCACGGACGGCGCCGCAGTGTGCACTTCCAGCAGCAGGCACAGGGCGCCCATCAGCAGGCCGAGCACCACGAACGTCAGGTAGTACCGCATGTTCCCCCCAAGGCCGCTTTTTTGATTCACGTGGCATTAACGCACATGGGCCACGGCGCGCTGACACGCCATGCGTTCATGGTAGGCCCATCGGAGCGCACGCGACAGTATTGCTGGCGCGAGTGTGGCGCTGCCGCACAGTTGCCACGGCGAAAGCAGTTCGTATCCGTTCGTATAGCTGGACGCAAGCAGGGCCGACACCGACCATCCCCGCAACCGAACCGGGAATTCCGCGATGACTCTTTGCACCGCCGCCATAACTGCCGCGCGCGTCGAATCATGCCTCGCTCCTCCTTTCGTATGAGGGCATTGTCCTGCGACGCCGCGATACTGATTCCGCCCCGCCCCAACACCCGCCGGCGGCAATCCTGAGCGCGCAGATGAACCGAATGTCCTTACCGACCCACTACGCTCCCGCGCCGCCCCCCCTGCCCGATCCGGGCACGGCGGCGTCCGGGTCTTCCGAATCCGCCTGCCGGCGCGCCTGGCAGATGCTGGGCCACGCCGGTCCGGCCGCGCTGGCGTATCCCGCCCCGCCAGCGGCCGAAGCCTGCAACGCCGAGGCCGGCACGCTGGCCCGCGCCGCCGTCCTGTGGACCGGCGTGCGCCTGCTGTGCGGCGCGCCGCTGGCCGAACTACAGCATTACGCGCAGGCCGTGCGCCAGGCGATTCCGGCGGCGGACGATGCCGTCGTCATCTGCCAGCTCGACGGCAGGATCGCGCTGTTCCGCACGCTCGCCGGTACGGCCCATGCGCCGTTCGTGCCGACGGCGCCGCCCGAGGCCTGGCATTTCGGCTGCTGGCTCGGCTGCCTGCAGGCGGCCTGGCTGCGCGGCGACATGGAAACCGCAGGCATGGCGCTGGCGGCCGCGCGCCGCCTCGTCTCGCCGCTCACACCGCCCTGCGAGCTGCTGCCCTACCATCTGTTCGGCGCGCTGACGCTGGCGCGCCTGCCCGGCGCCCCCGACGCGACGGCGGCACTACGCGCCCACCGCCGCGCGCTGCAGGACTGGGCCCGGCGCA